>DASSWO010000157.1:0-4596 GCA_035704795.1 Methylophaga sp.
AGCCCGTAAACAAATCGTTGCTGATTTAGATGCGCTGGGTTTATTAGAAAGTATTAAAGACCATAAATTAATGGTGCCACGCGGTGATCGCAGTGGTTCTGTTATCGAACCATTCCTGACTGATCAATGGTACGTTAAAGCCGATGTATTGGCGGGTCCAGCCGTTGAGGCTGTTAAATCCGGCAAGGTTAAATTTGTCCCCGGCAACTGGGATAAAACCTTCTATAACTGGATGGATGGTATTCAGGACTGGTGTATTTCCCGCCAAATCTGGTGGGGTCACCGCATCCCGGCCTGGTATGACGCTGAGGGCAATATTTATGTCGGTGATGATGAAGCTGCGGTGCGTGAAAAATACCAGCTATCTGCCGATCTGACCCTGAATCAGGATGAAGATGTACTTGATACCTGGTTCTCTTCTGCTTTATGGCCATTTTCTACATTAGGCTGGCCGCAAAATAGTGATGCTTTAAAAACCTGGTATCCGGGCAGCGTATTGGTCACCGGCTTTGACATTATCTTCTTCTGGGTCGCCCGGATGATGATGATGGGCATTCACTTTATGGGTGATGTGCCGTTTAAAGAAGTTTATATCCATGGTCTGGTGCGTGATGCCCACGGCCAGAAAATGTCCAAATCCAAGGGCAACGTGCTGGATCCGATTGATATTATCGACGGTATCGATCTGGAAACGCTGGTCAACAAACGCACCAGCGGCATGATGCAGCCACAACTGGCCGCCAAAATCGAAAAAGCCACCCGCAAGGAATTCCCGGAAGGGATTGCACCGCACGGCACCGATGCACTGCGTTTTACCTTTGCTTCGCTGGCCACCACCGGCCGCGATATTAACTTTGATATGAACCGCATTGCCGGTTATCGCAATTTTTGTAACAAATTGTGGAATGCCGCCCGCTATGTGCTGATGAATACCGAAGGCGAAGATACCGGCATTGATAACAACGATGTCGAACTGAGTCTTGCTGATCGCTGGATTATTTCCCTACTGCAACAAACTGAGCAAACTGTCAGCAAAGCAATCGACAGTTATCGTTTTGATCTGGCGGCGCAGGCGATTTATGAATTTGTCTGGGATAACTACTGTGACTGGTATTTAGAGTTATCAAAACCGGTTTTAAACAGTGAATCAGCAACCGACGCCGCCAAACGCGGTACCCGCCGGACGTTGGTACGGGTACTGGAAGCCACGCTGCGTATGGCACATCCGTTTATGCCATTCATCACCGAAGAAATCTGGCAAACCATCGCCCCGCTTGCAGGTAAATCGGGCGACACCATCATCAATCAGCCCTACCCGCTGGCTGATGAAACCAAAATTGATGCAAAAGCCGTGGCCGATATGGAATGGGTCATGCAGTTTATTACCGGCATTCGCTCTATTCGCTCGCAAATGAATATCGCGCCGAAAAAATCCGTACCGGTATTGCTAAAAGATGCCGCCGAACTGGACCAGCAGCGTCTGCGACAAAACCGGGACTTTATCAGTAAGCTGGCCAATCTCGAATCAGTTGAATTATTGCGTGGCGAAGCACCGGCTGCCGCCACCGCGCTGGTTGGTAAAATGGAAATCTTGATCCCGCTGGAAGGCCTTATAGATAAAGACGCTGAAATTGCCCGCCTTGATAAAGAAATCATCAAACTCGATAAAATTATCAAGCAATCCAGCGGCAAACTCAGCAATGAAAATTATGTCGCCAAAGCCCCGGCTGACGTGGTTGCTAAAGAACGCGAGAAACTCGCCGAGCTTGAGCAAGCCTTGTCTCAGCTGACACAACAACGCCAGGCACTGGGCTGATCTCAAGCTGCTGAGAAACCTTACTGGGTAGCATCAGTCAATAACAACACAGTCTGCCGGTGTTATTACCGGCAGCATTTTGTTGTAATGGCTGCTATGACTATACCGACTGATATCAATCCCAATGACACCCGCGGCGAAGCCTTACTGACGCTCCATTTTCAGGATCGCTTTGTTAAAGAATTGCCTGCTGATCCCGATACCGAAAATGTCCGCCGGCAGGTTTTAGGCGCTTGCTACACTTACGTCAAACCAACACCGGTTGTTGCGCCTTATCTGATTGCTTATTCAGCCGAAATGGCCGCTGATATTGGCCTTAGCCCGCATGATTGCGATGCCAGACAATTCACCAATGTATTTTCGGGTAATGAACAATTATCCGGTATGCAACCTCACGCCATGTGCTACGGCGGGCATCAGTTTGGTAACTGGGCAGGCCAGCTTGGCGATGGTCGGGCGATTAATCTCGGTGAAGTAGAAGATCGCCATGGCGAACTGCAAATGCTGCAACTTAAAGGTGCCGGTGAAACGCCCTACTCCCGTAGTGCCGATGGTTTAGCTGTATTAAGATCTTCAGTTCGTGAATTTTTATGCAGCGAAGCTATGTTTCATTTGGGCGTACCCACTACCAGGGCGTTAAGTCTGATTGGCACCGGCGAACAAGTCATGCGCGATATGTTTTACGATGGCCGCCCCAAAGCGGAACCCGGCGCCATCGTTTGCCGTGTCGCGCCGTCTTTTTTACGTATTGGCAATTACGAGTTATTTGCCTCACGGGGTGAAATTGATAACCTTCGCCAACTAGTAGACTTCACCATTCGCCATCATTTCCCGCACTTAGGCGAGCCCGGCAAAGCTACGTATCTAAAATGGTTTCGTGAAATTTGTCAGCGCAACGCCAAGCTGGTGATTGATTGGATGCGGGTCGGTTTTGTCCATGGCGTGCTCAATACGGACAACACTTCAATCCTTGGCCTGACGATTGATTACGGTCCTTATGGCTGGATTGATAATTACGATCCGGACTGGACGCCCAATACCACCGATGCCAGCGGCAAACGCTATCGTTTTGGTCATCAGGCGCAAATCATACAATGGAATCTGTTGCAACTTGGCAATGCGATTTACCCACTGATTGAAGATGCCGAACCGCTGCGTGAGATCCTCAATGAATATGTCGATTTTTATAATCAACACTGGCAACAAATGCGTGCCGATAAACTGGGCCTGCAACAGTTTGTTGAAGTAAGCGATCAAGAGCTTAATCAGGAACTGCAAAGAATTCTGTTGCTGACCGAAACCGATATGACCATTTTCTATCGCAAGCTGGCCGAAATCCCCTGCGAAAATGATCAGCAATCTGATGACGAGCTGTTAGCAGTATTGCAGGATGCCTGGTACGCACCGGAAAGCTTAAGCAAAGATGATAAAGCAGACATAGTCGCCTGGCTGCGTCGCTATCAGCAGCGCGTTCAACAAGATGGCAGCAGCGATAGTGATCGTAAATTGGCCATGAACCGCGTTAATCCCAAATATGTGCTGCGAAATTATCTCGCCCAACAAGCTATTGATAAGGCCGAAGCTGGCGATTTCAGTGAAATCTGGACGCTTTTAGAAGTGATGCGCAGACCTTATGACGAACAACCCGAATTTAACGATTACGCCGGTAAACGGCCTGATTGGGCACGGCAAAAACCCGGCTGTTCAATGTTATCTTGTAGTTCATAACAGGAGTTGATGATGACACTACGCCAATCTTTGATGGCTATCGGTTTGATAGCATTAACCGGTTCATTGCAAGCTACACCGCTGAAAATGGATGAACTGAATGTCAGCACCATTGCCAAGAATCTGGGCACGCCATGGGGTATGACATTTATTGATCAGCAACATCTGCTGGTCACTAATAAGGGCGGTAGTTTGTACCGGGTGGATATTGCAACCGGTGACAAAACGCGCATCAGCAATACCCCCGAAGATATTGTGACCAGTGGTCAGGCGGGTTTTCTCGATGTTGCCACAGCGCCGGATTTCGCGGATAGCGGCTGGATTTATTTTACTTATAGCAAAGACGTTGATGGCCAGGGCGCCACGACTTTGGCACGAGCCCAACTTGACGGTGACGCGTTAACCAATTGGCAAGATTTGCTGGTCACTGATTCTCGCACCGATAAAGGCCAGCATTACGGCAGCCGTATCGTTTTTGATCACAAAGGCCATGTGTTTTTTAGTATCGGTGATCGCGGCGAGCGGGATCAATCTCAGGATCTGTCTCGCCATAATGGCAAAATTCTGCGTTTGAATCTTGATGGCAGTGTGCCCGATGACAACCCGTTTGTCGGTCAGGATGATGCCCATCCGGAAATCTGGAGTTACGGCCATCGTAACCCGCAGGGCATGTTTTATAACCGTGACACAGACACCCTCTGGGAAATCGAACACGGCCCGCGCGGTGGTGATGAAATCAATCTGGTTGAGCCCGGCAAAAATTATGGCTGGCCAAAAGCTTCGCATGGCAAGGAATACTGGGGCCCGGTCGCCGTTGGTGAAAAAGAAATTAAAGGCATGGTAAATGCCAAAAAAGTCTACGTACCGTCAATCGCTCCCAGCGGTCTGGTGCAATATCAGGGTAATGCCTTCCCAGAATTACAAGGCGATTTACTGACCGGTGCGATGGCGTTACAACATCTGAATCATATCGAAATGGATGGTCAGCAAGTCGTCGATGAACACCGTTATTTTGAGGACAAAGAAAAGCGCATTCGTAATGTCATCGAAGG
>DASSWO010000212.1:0-3392 GCA_035704795.1 Methylophaga sp.
TCAACTTTCGCTAGCGCCGCTGAATCTTTAATCAGCGGTATTGTATTCAGGCCACGCTCATATCGGCTTAATTCAAGCGGTGTATCACCATCAAACACTGAGCGGAAACCTTGATAATAATATTCATCATTAACGACAATAATGCGCCATAACAGCGTATTGAGCGGCGCTGCGCTGACCTGAAAGTGCTGATAATCAATATTCAGTTCATCAAGTGCCGCGCGGGTTTGCGAAGCAACCCATTGCTGCGCAGCAAACCCCCAGATGAGATACAAACAGCTCAACACAAAACTTATCAGCATCAACCGGTGGGTTTTGACAGAAGGCCAGAACAACACGCCGATAAAGCCAATGAACAATAACAAGCTATATATAGGATCAATAATAAATATGCTGCCCCCGGAAGCCGGGTTAGGCATAAAGGGCCAAAATAATTGCGTGCCGTAAACCGTCAGTGCATCCAGACCGGAATGTGTCACCAACACCAGCCAGATTAATAAACACCAGCGTCGCCAGCTGAGACTGTGATCAAATCGGCTTAACAACAGCGCCAACAATGGCGCAATCAGCGTATGCACCAACCAGGAATGCGTCCAACTGCGATGCAGAGTCATGGCATCCAAATCATTGGCATGTCGGATAAATACATCCAAATCCGGCAGCACGGCAATTGCAGCGCCAGTTAATAAGGCTTTTCGTGGTGCTTGTTTGCCGGCAACCAAATAACCGACAGCGCCGCCTAGTAAAGCTTGAGTGAGTGTATCCATTATTTAATTTTCAGTCGTTTGGGTTAGCGATAAATGTCGTCATGACCGCCGACATTGATAAAAATGATCTTCTCATCGTCAATCAGCAGTTCGATGGTTAATCGGTAGCTTAAATTTATAGAAACGGAGTGAAGTCCACTAAGTCTGCCACTTAGCGCATGAAGGCGTAATGAAGGATGAAAAGGATTTTGTTCGAGTAACAATAAGATTTTTTGGTAAAGCTGGCGAACTTCTGGATGCAGCTTGGCAAATTTTTTGGCACGTTTAAGGTAGCTTTCAGTGAAAACGAGCTTATAAGCCATTAGTCAAAAAGTTCTTTGATATGCGTTTCGACGGATTGTGTTTTAAAACGGCCCGAATCAATATCATTAAGCGATTCCAAGAATGCCGCTTCAAGTTCTGCCTCGCGTAACTGCTTGTAATCATCGATTTTCATCACCACATACTTTTGCTCACCACGCACGGTAATCATGGCTTCGCGTTGCTCTTGCAGCGCTGCATCCAAGCTGGCAACACCTTTGGTTTTCAGATCATTTGCAGTAATCATGACATTCTCCACCACCTGATTAATCATGCGTTAAATAATACGCTTAATCGTACGATTAAGGAATGATGTTTATCCATCAATGATCATCAAACAAGTGAGCTTGCCCCATTAAGCTCGCTGTTATACATTCATGAGCCGTGTAATCAAACCAGAAATTGTTATGAAACGCCCAACCCCGATGCGACAACCTGCCCAGCAAGAAATCCAGCAAGTCATTGACGCTTTAAACAGCGGGCAAATCAACGTTGCTGAAATATCAGCCAAAAAACTGACCAAAAATTACCCTGGTGCGTTCGTTGCTCACAATTTATACGGCAATGCGCTGGCATCCCAGAATAAATTCAAAGAGGCTGTCGCGGCGTTTCGTAAGGCTATCGAAATCGACCCCGGCATTCCGGAAATGCACTTTAATCTGGGCATTTTGCTGACTAATTTGAATCGTACCGATGAAGCAATTCTTGCTTATAAAAAAACTATTAATCTCAAGCCGGGTTTTACCGATGCTTATTACAATCTGGGGTTTGCACTGCAATCACAGGGCAAGTTCGCTCAAGCTGCCGAGCAATATCAAAAAGCTATCGAGCAACAACCCGGCTTTTTGGAGGCCATCGCCAATTTAGGTGTTTGTTTGCAGGAGCAGGGCAAGTCGGTCGAAGCTGAAGCCGCATACTTAAAAGCGCTGCAGCTCAATAAAGACGCCAAGCTTTATTATAATCTCGGCACTGTACGAAAAAATCAGGGCAAATTGGCCGATGCCATTGCCGCTTATAACGAGGCGTTGGCGCTGAATCCCGATTACGCCGAAGTGCACAGTAATATCGGTGAAGTGCTGCGCGATCAGGGCCGTTATGATGAGTCGGTAGCCGCTTATAAGGAAGCGCTGCGCCTTGATCCCGATTTACCGCTGGCCAATTACAGTCTGGCGGTGTATCTCTACGACAGTGGCAACCTTGAAGATGCCCTGAAATATTTCGAGACATCACAATATGCCGACTGGCAGGAACGCATGTTGTACTGCCTCTATAAAACCAGCCGCTTTGAAGAATTTAAAGCCGGTCTCGATGCGCTGAAAAAAGCCAAACACACCTCGCCGTTTTTGGCGACGTTGGCCGGCCATTACGCCGAAAACTTCGGTACGGCAAATGACTATAACTTCTGCAAAAATCCACTGGATTTTGTCTGCCATCTGCAAATCCCCGAGCTAAAAGACGACAGCCCGTTACTCAAACAATTGCTGGCCGATATCGAACAAGCCGAGATTGAAGAAAAAAGTCAGGGCCGCTTGCATAATGGCGTGCAAAGCGCCGGCAATTTATTCAAACGCCCGGAAAGCTCATTCCAGAAAGTCGGTGAACTGGTCGCCGATGCCATCAACCGCTACCGCGATAGTTTCAAAGGCCAGGATTGCATTTTCGTTAAAAACTTCCCCAAGCAAACCGTGATTGCCAGCGCCTGGTACGTCAAAATGAATACCGGTGGCCATCTGACTTCACATATTCACGAAGAAGGCTGGGTCAGCGGCTCGCTGTATTTATCGCTGCCAAAAAACAAAGCCCACGAACATGAGGGTAGTATTGAATTATCGACGCATGGTGATGATTACCCCAAACAACACGATAATTTCCCGGTAAAAACCATCACCCCGGAAGTCGGTGATGTGGTGATGTTTCCCTCTTCAGTGTTTCACCGGACGATTCCGTTCAGCTCAGATGAACAACGCATTTGTATTGCCTTTGATTTAAAACCGGCGGTTTGAGTAAATCCGCAGATTACTTTCAATGTCATTCCCGCGCATGCGGGAATCTAGTGCGGATACTAACCACAGAGACACAGAGGGCACGGAGTTTAATAAACAGCCTTCTTTGCGAGGTGGCTTTATTGCCGAAGCAATCTACTGAAAAAACTATCCGCAGATTACGCAGATAAACGCAGATTTTCTTATGTCATTCCCGCGAAGGCGGGAATCCAGTTCCAAAGCCATACGGAAGTATCCAAGCCGTAAAACTGGATCCCCGTTTTCACGGGGATGACACTATTTTTTATGCTTGTAAGGCTGGGTTTTATAAACTCAACTCAGC
>DASSWO010000249.1:0-7705 GCA_035704795.1 Methylophaga sp.
ACATCAAATTTCGGGGTAAATTGATACCCTGCCTGCAATTGCGGCGTCAAGCTAAGCGTACTACCCTCGGGGTCTTCACCTGGCACATCCGGGCTCAAACGGTAATCGCGATAGCCTGCAGCCGTCGACAACTGCAAATAATATTGGTCGCCCAGCCATCCATAACCTACTCCCAAATCGATACCAGGCGCCTTAGCTTCCAGCTTATCGGCTTGATTATTTACATTGATGTCGTATTCATAAGTTAACCAGCTGCCTACCGCCGACATAAACCAGCCGCGCCCCAATTGACCTTCTGCGAACGGCTTGATAAGCCCTAAATAGGTATAGCTACTGGTGCGTGAGTACTGACTACCACCAATTAATAAATTCTGCTCAGCCTGAGCCGGCAGTGACAATATGTAGAGCATACTGGCCAGCAGCAAATAACGACCACCACAGCGGGTGCTGACGGCTTGCATCATTAAACTCCTAAACATTAATTTTGTTGATTACGTTGTTGATGTCGCTTCAACAACTTACGACTCAACCAGACCATCAGCCCCAATAATCCCAGAAGAATAAACAAAGCTCGCCATGGATATTGTGAAACCCATAAGCCAAGACCACCGCGCAGACCATAGGCTGAGAATGGCGCATCATCGTAACTGACCGCATAAACAGTACTGCCAGTTGGCGACCAAAATGCCAATCCACCGCGTAGCTGCCCCCAATGACCATAATCGACAACGGTATGCAGGGTGTCTTGTAACAATTTTGCATCTTCTGCAGTAAACACAATATGGTGTTGGCCATTGTCATCCTGCGATGACAAAGCAAAACCGTTGCGGTCAAAATCACCACTTAATTGAATGCCTACCTGAGTCACATTGGCCGGTGGTGTTTTACGTAATCCAAGCGCATCCATTACGCTATTAAACCATTCTGCCCCCTCAAGCACCTGAACCGTAGCGGATTGCATTAACGGCACATCAATCGAAATGTTGTCCGGTAATGCCAACTGTAAATTGGACTGCAAATCTGCCGGCAACGCCGCAAAACGGCCCACCCAGTAATGGAAGATGTCGTCTTCACTGACTTCATGGCCCAGTACAAAACGGCTATTCAACAATGGTCGTTTATAAACCTGACTCATTTTGCCCATCAAAGTCATCGCTGCTGATATGGTCGATGAATCGGTCTCGGCAATATGAAAAGCGATGCCCTTACCCAACGGCTGTTCGGTAAACAAATAACCGTTGCCATTTAATGAAGCAAGATCCAGACGCCGTAATTCATCACCACCGAACTTTTGAATGGTGGAATCTTCATAAATCGTCACGGCAAGATTGCCGGGGAAAAATGGCTGACATTCGCCGCCATGACTTTGTGGGATCATCACCGGCGCAAAACTCAACGTATTCCAGCCTGGCTTCATCACCCCAGCTGGAATGGTTACAGCATAATTCTCGTATACACCGCCCTGTGGATTACTAAGCGGAATAGAGCCATTAAGCACGCCATTGGTCATTACATTCAGCGCTGATTGTGATGCCATACCGCTGGCATAAGCCAAATGCAAACGCACCTGCATACGTCCCTGCCAAGTGTTGTTCCAGACCTGCAAATTTAAAGGCGGACTATCCATGCCGGTTACTGTTTGGTTATTAAAACCCAGTGCTCGTAGTGGAAAAGCCCCTTGCGCTGCCGTGGGTAGTGAAAAACGTTGTTCTAAAGAAGTCTCAGTGGGAATGTCCAGCGAATTGATACTGGCCCAGTCACTATTTGGCCACGGCACACCAGGTATCGCAAAACTTGCCGCGGCCTGTCGGACCTCAGCATCCGTTTCACCCATTACCAACAACAGATATCTTCCTGGCAATCCCGGTAAAGTTTGCAACGCCAAAACCGGTCCACCGGCCTGTTGATATTTAGCAACATCTATTTGCCCTGCCAACTCATCGAAACGTCCCACCAGTATGGCGATACGCTGACTATCACTCATTGGCCAGGAAAGCGATTGCCGGTTATCTGGTAGTGGCTGATGTTGGATACTGGTTGGAATATAGTCATAACGCTGGCCAATGCCTTGTGCCACAAAGCCAAGTGCCGCCAGATGATCTGTGTTTTCGGTAAGCGCTGAAAATACCGTGATTTGTCGATGGGCCTGCCAACTGGCTTTGTCGAACAATCTGGATAACTGACTGAGACGACCGATGACCTGACGCGGACGGGCCTCAATTTCAAAATAAGAATCTTGTAAATCGATTTCTGTCCACAACTGGGGTGCCATTGGATATTCACATATCTCGGCATAATGTTGTACTACTCTAAGCTGCATAGCATTAAAGCCTGACTTCAGTGCCGTTGCCGGAATTTCTACTGACATTTTTAAGCGGCTTTGCCGACCATCCAGCGCCTGCTGGGCAATGACTTTACCGGCCAACATGACTTGTAACTGTGAGCCTTGAATCAAAGCCTCGGATAACATGCCATTTATATTGAATGTGACATTTTCAGGCTGCCACAAAGCGGGCACCGGCAAGCCCCATGACATGGTCTGCTCAATCCCCGTCAAACGTTTTACGCCGCTCTGACCGGTCAATTGACTAAGCGGCAAAATCACTGTTGCCTGCTGTGAGCTGAAGCGGCTTTCAGCAATCACTGGCTTATCATCCTCAGCCATCGCCGGCGGCATCAATGTTAAGAACATCATCACCAACAGACCTTGCAACAAGCGCCCCGCTTGCAGATCAAACACTGCCATCACACTCTCCTAACACCTATAAATTTTCTGTTTTACCGCCGCGCCGCGCCGATAACAGAAACCGTAAATGTGCCAGCCCATAGATAAATCCAAGGCTGACTACAATCCAAAAGCCATGCACGATACTACGTCCCTGATGGCGACGCTGATTGTTTTGCAATAATTGCTGACTACTGCCAAAAGCAATATCAATTGCCATTCGTTCATCTTCAACGCAGCTAAATTGATAGGCCAATCCTACCTGCAAGGTATTTTTATCATGCCGCTTTAAATTGATGATCTTTGCTGACAGAGGACGTGATCGATCTGGAAACCACAATTGAACGTCACTGCCTTTTTTAAAGCGCACGATGTTTAACGCCTGACCAGTCAACAATAATCCGGCACCTCCGGCAGAAGCATTGCGACATTCACCGGTCAAGGCTGTGCCATCGGCCAGTTGCATTTGCACTTTTTCATCGTGAGGGGCGCGCGGTGATTGGCGTAATTGTTTGCGCTCCAACATCACACCAAGTGCTCCTAGCAATAGCATTACATCCAACACCGCCCAAAACATAACAAATGCCACCGCTGCTTGACCGAATGGTTCTGTCAGGTATCGGTGAATACCCATGACAATGCCAAGGCTGGTGAAGCCTAAAAACAAATAAAACGGCCAGGTCAAAGACGACACATAATCTTCATTAAGCTGCTCGCCTTTTGGCGTTACCTTAAACGAAGGTGAGCGTGGTTTACGCACCACCTCAATCAGACCCAACGTCACATAAACAGATTGGATCACCTCGTACAACTGAGACATAAATGGCCAACGCACCCGGCCATAAAAGTACTGCGTTGATAACAGCGCCGCCAGCAGACAAGGGCCCGCATAACTAATCAAATCAATCGCTGTGGCATCACAGAGGTTAATGGAAAATACCAAAAACATCGGCGGCGCCAGCAGCATAATGACGCGGGCACTGGCAAAACCCCAGTAAAACGCAAAATTGGTATATAGAAGCCGTTGCACCAGTTTCAGTCCCGGCACCCGCCAGGGATTTTTCAGGATAAAGATCTGCAACATGCCCTGCCCCCAGCGCACCCGCTGCACCACAAAGCCGGCATAGGTTTCGGGTTGCAACCCCGACACCATTGGTTTGTTTAAATAAGCGCTGCCATAACCTCGACTCATTGCGTCAAGGGTTGTTTCGGCATCTTCAGTAATGGTTTGCCCGGAAACACCGCCCAACTCATCGATAACGCTGCGTCTTAAAATCGCCGCTGAACCGCAGAAAAATGATGTGCCCCAAGAATCAAGACCCGGCTGCATAACGTCGTAAAACAACTCATTTTCAGCCGGTGATTGCTCATAGGTCTGTAGATTACGTTCAAGCGGATCGGGGCTGACAAAGTTATGCGGGGTTTGCACGACAAACAGTTTGGGATCTGCCAAAAACAGTCCCACCGTTTGCTGCAAAAAGTCACGGGTAGGAATGTGATCACAGTCAAGGATCAGCAATAAGTCACCACAGGTATAGGATAAAGCGCTATTGATATTGCCGGACTTGGCATGCAGATTTCGCTCCCGGGTTAAGTATCCAGCGCCAAATTCCGCAGCGATGTCTTTTAAGACTGCTGCCCGATCTTGTGCAGCTTGGGCTTTGGCAGCATCAACATCCTGACATTTCTGCACCGTGCCGCCATCATCGAGAATATAAACGTGCAGCTTGTCTGCTGGGTAGTCCATCTGCGTTGCAGCAATTACCGTCGGCCGAGTCACTGACGGGTCTTCGTTATAAGTGGGGATATAAACATCAATAACCGGCAATTGTGCCGGATCGGCTGGTAAAGGCAGGCTTTTACGGTGATAAGGCTGGGCATTGATAAAAAAGCCGAAAAGCATATTCACCAAACCATAGGCTTCCGCTAAAAATAGCAGCAAACCACAGATCATCGACAAGAGACCAAATTGCATTGGCAACGATTCTGTGGCCCGCCAATGCATATAACGGAAAGTCAGAAAAATGGTGATAAAGATAATCAGCAACCGAAACCATTGCTGCCAGTTAAGGTTATTGATAACTCGCGACAGGTTATAAACCAGCAGCAAACCACCCAATAAAAATGCCGAGACAATCAACTGCGCATGATAACTGACTGATACCCAAGATAAGTTAATCAGCAGCAGTATTAACAGCAACCAGAAGCCAAAACGTAAGTGCTTAGTAATTGTTGAAAATACCATCCAAGATCCAGGCAGCACCTCTATACAAGAGGAAAAATTTTTCTTTTATATCACGGCTTTTGTCTACATTCAATTGCGCGCTAGACTAATGCCCGCATCGATAAGCGCCAGATTATCTGCGTGTGATTCTTGACCAACAACAATCGTATCTCTTTGCTTTAATCGAACCCGACTCGGCCACCAAGGCGCCAGCAAAATTTTCCCGGGCGCACCGACGCCATCAATTCGCACCGGTATGATCGGCGCCTGCGACCAAAGCGCCAGCCGGGTACAACCGGCTTTAATTTTTCTGGGTGGATCGCTATCAAGATGAATTCTGCCATGGGGGAAAATAGCGATAACTTCGCCCTGCTGCAGTGCTTTCAATGCCTGGCGCAGAGACTTTTCCGGCCGGCCATCGCGATCAACTGGGATACAACCCGCAGCGCGAAATAACCATTGCATGCCAAAACGCTGATATTCCTCGCGGGCAATTAAAAACCGCAATGGCCGTTTGCTGGCCGCAATCAGCAGCAACGGATCTAATCCGGAAATATGATTGGCGACAATAATCGCCGGGCCGTGCTCAGGCAGATCTATGCGCTGTTTACCGAGGCCATGCAGGCTGCGACACAAAATACGGGTCCAGCCATCCAGCCAATTAACATGTGGCCCACCCCAGTTAGCACCGGCAGCGAGTAGACCTATTATCCAGATAATCAGCAGTGGTAACAGCCAAAAAAAGAGGGTTGTCATGCAGCTTCAAATGGCGTTGTATCACCCATGCCGACCCGCATAACTTCCGGAATATCATCAATAAATTCAACCACCGTGGTTGGCTCGGCGCCGCACGCGCCACCATCAATAATTAAGTCCACCTGTTTGCCAATCCGATCGGCAATGTCTTCAGCTTCGGTCATAGGTAAGTCATCGCCCGGCAAAATCAGCGTTGAACTCATCAAAGGTTCGTTCAGCTCTTCCAATAAAGCCAGGGCAATATTGTGGATCGGAATGCGCAGGCCGATAGTTTTGCGTTTGGCATGTTGCAATCGGCGCGGTACTTCCTTGGTGGCCGGTAAAATGAATGTATAGGGTCCGGGTGTATGCGCTTTCAGCATCCGAAATACCGAATTATTCACTTTGGCATACAACGATAATTCTGATAAATCCCGACAGACCAGGGTGAAATTATGTTCATCATCCAATTGCCGCAAGCGGCGAATACGCTCCATGGCATTTTTATCACCAAGTTGGCATCCCAAGGCGTAACCAGAGTCGGTGGGATATACCGCCAAACCGCCGCGGCGAATAATTTCGCAAGCTTGTTTGATTAATCGTGGCTGGGGATTGCCGGGGTGGATTTGAAAAAACTGACTCATGCTAATTTCCGTCTATCGGGCTGCGGCCATAATGACCAGATCGGCGTCACACTGGCCGGCAAAGGGCTAATTTTGCCTAATTCTGTCCAGCTCTGCTCGGGACTGTGAAAATCACTGCCGCATGAACCCAGTAGTTGATGTTTATTGGCCAATGCTGCCAGGTGTCGTATTTCATCGCTATGCTGAATGCCTGAACAGACCTCAAGACCGACACCGCCCAGCTCTTTGAATTCGCCAATCAGGCGGCGCATCTTGGTGGCCGTCATTTTATAACGTGCTGGATGGGCAATAACCGCCTGACCACCCGCCCCGTGAATCCAGCCCAAAGCGTCTTCCAGACTCGCCCAGTCGCCAGGCACATAACCGGGTTTATTGCGAACCAGAAAGCGTTTGAACACCTCCCGGGTGTCTTTAGCATGACCTTCTGCCACCAGAAATTGCGCAAAATGCATCCGACCGAGCATGGTTTCTGACGCATATTGGCTGGCGCCCTGATAAGCCCCCTCAATACCGGCTTTTTCCAGCCGTTTAGCCATTTCAACGGCACGACCACGCCGGTAATCTCGCAGTAACGATAGACCATTTTGCAAATGGGTATTTTCAATATCGATATTAAGGCCAACGATATGCAACGTATTGGCGCCCCAAGTCACGGAAACTTCTACACCGGCGATGAGCGTAATTGGCAGATCTCGCGCAGCCATCTGTGCTTCGGCCATGCCTTCAGTGCCATCATGATCGGTTAAAGCCAGCACATCGACGCCAAATTCAGCCGCACGAGCAATCAGTTGGGTAGGTGTTAAAGCGCCATCCGAGGCATTGGAGTGACAATGTAAATCATAAATAAGTGGCTGTTGGGTCATGTCATTGATTTTACGTTAGAATGGCCGCTTTCGCAGGTTTTGAAGATAGACAATGAAATTACTTACCGATTTTTTACCGATTATTCTGTTTTTTGTAGCCTATAAGTTTGCCGGCGGCACTTATGAATTTAATGGTCAAAGCTATGAGGTAGCAGGCATTTACGCGGCAACTGCGGTGATGATGGTGGTCACTTTATTGCAGGTTGCCTATACCTGGTTGCGTCATCGGCGCGTTGAAAAAGTTCATATCATCACGTTGGTGCTGGTGACAGTATTAGGTGGTGCAACGCTATGGCTACAAAATCCCGACTTTATTATGTGGAAACCAACCGTTGTCAATTGGTTGTTTGCGGTCGGTTTTATTGGCGCCCGGCTATTTACCGACAAAACGTTGCTGGAGCGCATGATGGGACAACACGTGCAAATGCCTGCCAATATCTGGTCACGTTTGAATCTGGCCTGGATTGTGTTTTTTATCGCTTCAGGCGTGCTAAATCTTTACGTGGCATACAGT
>DASSWO010000006.1:0-3165 GCA_035704795.1 Methylophaga sp.
GTGGAGGCAAACAAAGCTTTTTCAACCTGGCACAGGCAATGTTAGAAGCCGGTGATGAAGTTATTATCCCGGCGCCTTACTGGGTGTCTTACCCGGATATGGTACTGCTGGCTGACGGCAAACCAGTGATTATCGAAGGTGACATCAATCAACGCTATAAAATCACGCCAGCGCAATTAGAAGCGGCTATCACCGATAAAACCCGTTTATTTGTCATTAACAGCCCGTCCAACCCGACTGGTATGACATACAGCAAAGCGGAACTGCAAGCTTTAGGTGATGTGCTGCGTAAGCACCCTCAAATCATGATTGCTACCGATGATATGTATGAACATATCCATTGGGCTGATGAACCGTTTGTGAATATCGTTATGGCGTGCCCGGATCTGTATGACCGGACTGTGGTTATGAATGGCGTTTCCAAAGCCTACTCCATGACCGGCTGGCGCATTGGTTATGCCGGTGGCCCGGAACAACTGATTAAAGCAATGAAAAAAATTCAGTCGCAAAGTACTTCTAATCCCACGTCGATTTCACAGGCGGCTTCCGTTGAAGCGCTGAATGGCGATCAGGGCTGCATTCAAACCATGCTCAGTGAATTCAAAAAACGTCATGATTTTGTTGTTGCCGAATTAAATGCCATGCCGGGCGTAACGGCACTGGAAACTGACGGCACTTTTTACGTGTTTCCAGATATCAGCGGCGTTATCGAAAACATGCCCGGTATCAATGATGACCTGGAATTTGCCGAAGCGCTGTTGAATGACAAAGGCGTTGCAGTGGTTCCGGGTAGTGCCTTTGGTTTAAAAAACCATATGCGTCTGTCAATTGCCACCAGCGAATCAAACCTGCGAAGCGCACTGGAACGCATCGCCGCGTTTATCGCCGGGTAAATAGCTATTTACGGTCGGACGGCTCCTCTTGCCGGGAGCTGTCTGATTCCGATGCGAGAATAAGTAACGGCTTGAACCGTTTTGTATATGCATCGGTAACTCAATCATGCTCACCAATAAACACAGCGCATCAGGATTATCATCCCGGGCATGGTGAAAAACAAGGTAAGGACGACTGTTTCGGCGATATTGCAAGAAAAATAGCTGAACATAAATTACCCGCATTACAGCTCATATCGGTGCCAGATAGTCCAAACATAACCTCCCGTAGTGAATTGTTAATTGCGCAAAGCACCAATACTTTGCTTTGCTGCTTAAGACAAAATCAATTACTTAGATTAACTAATCTAACGGTTACTAATCTAATCGTAAAAAAATGGTGCTAATCCTTGACGCCCAAGCCCCAAAACTCTACCATACGCATCTTTCTGTTCCCCGATAGCTCAGTTGGTAGAGCAAATGACTGTTAATCATTGGGTCGCTGGTTCGAGTCCAGCTCGGGGAGCCAATGATACAAAAAAGCCTCAGTAAGCATTGCTTCTGAGGCTTTTTTATTTGCTACAAATTTTCGTCTGATTATTAAAGCTATTTAAAGCCTGCCAATAAAAACAAATAACTCATTCAGAATGCATTTTTTGCTGCATTACCAGCGATAACGATTGCTGCCAGTCAGGCAAACGCAGGCCAAAGTTTTGGTATAGCTTCTGGCCATTAAGCAGTGAGTTTGCAGGTCTCGCTGCTGGCGTTGGATAATCTTTGGTATGTATCGGTACCAGCTCTGGCACTTTCAGCCCATGTGCGCCTGCCCGCTCAAAAATCGCCCTGGCAAAGCCGAACCAACTGGTTTGACCACTGGCAGTTAAATGATAAACACCGTTATTTAATGGCGTTGCCATTCGCAACAAATGCCCGCTCGCATCAGCAATATGCCGGCTCCAGGTGGGCGCGCCGATTTGATCATCGACGATAGACAAATTTTCTTTGCTCTTGGCAAGACGCAGCATGGTATTAAGAAAATTATGACCCCGTGCGTCATATACCCAACTGGTACGGACAATCAGATGTTGGCAACCACTGGCTTGAATCGCTTCTTCTCCAATCCATTTTGTCTGGCCGTAAACATTAATCGGCGATGCAATATCGGTTTCCAGCCAGGGTGATGTTTTGCTGCCATCAAACACATAATCGGTTGAATAATGCAGTAAGCCACAACCAATCTTTGCCGCGGCATTAGCCATGACCTCAGGCGCCAGCGCATTGATTTGCATCGCCAGTTCAGTTTCCGCTTCGGCTTTATCAACAGCCGTGTAAGCAGCCGCGTTAACAATCCAATCGGGACGATGCTGATAAATACTATTGGTAATGGCAGTGGTATCAGACAAATCCAATTGCTGTCGATTCAGGGCAATAACTTCACCCAATGGCGCCAGACTGCGTTGTAATTCAAAGCCCACCTGACCATCTTTACCAAACAACAGCATTTTCATTTAAGGGTAGACCTCAGCAAGCTTAAAGGCCTGTCCTTTTTGATCTTTTTCAGACAAAACCGGCATACCGTCTAATGGCCAGTCAATAGCTAAATCCGGATCATCCCAGGCAATCGTCCGCTCAGCTTCTGGCGCATAATAATCAGTGGTTTTATAGAGAAAATCAGCACTGTCACTTAGCACCAGAAAACCATGGGCAAAGCCTGCCGGCACCCAGAATTGTTCCTGACCTTCTGCCGTCAGGGTCGCGCCGGTCCAATGACCAAAAGTGGCTGAACTGCGCCGTAAATCGACGGCCACATCAAATACTGCACCCGCGGTCACTCTGACCAGTTTGCCTTGTGGATTGGTGATTTGATAATGCAAACCACGCAAAACGCCCTTAGCAGAGCGCGAATGGTTGTCCTGCACAAACTCGCTATTCAGCCCCAATAAGTCGTTGAACGTCTTTTTGTTATAACTTTCCAGAAAAAAGCCGCGCTCATCACCGAATTTCTTTGGCGTCAGCAGTTTGACGTCAGGGATTTTTGTCTCGGTGACCAGCATCAGTAGATAGTCTCGTTGAGAATATTCAGCAAGTACTCGCCGTAGCCACTTTTAAGCAGTGGCTGCGCCAGCGCGGTTAATTGGGTAGCGGAAATATAACCCTGGCGGTAGGCGATTTCTTCAGGACACATCACTTTCAAGCCCTGTCGCTGCTCAAGTGTTTGTATAAACAATGATGCATCAAGCAGTGAATCATGAGTACCGGTATCGAGCCAGGCCATACCGCGGCCCATCACCTC
>DASSWO010000047.1:0-4024 GCA_035704795.1 Methylophaga sp.
TAGCGCTTTGACACTAAATTCCGTATTCCAACCAGTTAGTTCGCTTAGCCATGCGGTTAATATGGGGAAGAATGGCCAATTATAAAGCGACTCAGTCGCAGCAATTCCCCCAGCTTTGAATGCATCAATGGTATAAATATAGAGAATACCATCAGCATTTATAATGACGCTGGCATGATAAGCAAAAATCGAAAGTGTCAAACTGAAAATTGCAGTAAGTAATCGTATGGATATCATGGATTCGAAAACTTGGGTTTTATGCATCTAATAAACTCATTATTTTTAGTGATATTGCTTACGAGTATTTAAAGAAAACTTGAGTCAGGCTCACTGAAATTAAACTCTATAAAAATTTATTACTTAACCTGATAAGGATGCCTTAAGTAAATATTAAGATTAGTGAATACAAGCTTATTTATCCAAATCCTTTTGCGCCAAAATACCGACTGCATCAACCCCACGCATTCGAGCTTTAATTTTTCGGTGACTACGTCCGTTGTTTTTGCCGTCCCGACGTAATTCCGGATTTAAAATTGAGGTGGCATGATTTAAGTGGTCGATATATTGACCAAGATTTGCCGAAGATAAAAACTTCATTTGATAACCCGCCTTAACCATTTTTGTATGCATGGTTTTACCGGCAGTGTCATCACCATCAGAAAATCCTGTCGCCAGTTCGCGAATGATATCGGTGCGATAAATAGCACAGTGGCTGCGTAAATATTGTGCTGATTTGTCCAATCGCTCAACACGATAGCCCTGATAATCAAAAAAACGATTCAGCAAATACTTCCAGCCTTGTTCAAAATGAATACCAAAACGCCGAAGCGATGATTTTGACTCCAATTTCCATGAGCCGACACCGGCAACCAGCTCGTTATCAAACTGACTGAGCAAAAAAGTGAGCCAGTCGCTGCGTTTAATAAAAGTATCGGTATGAATGGATAATACGTACGGTGTTTTCACCTCAGCAAGTGCCAAATCTAACGCTCTTGAATGCGCATGCACGCCAGTCTCCCCGGCTTCTGTCTGGCGTTCAATTAATTTTATCCATTTCAGGCTTCGTAAATACTCGGTCGATGTATCCTGCGAGTCATTGTCAATGACAATGACATCGGCAAGTGCCGGATCGGTATGTTTACGTAGCAGACGCAGGCAAATCTGCGTTATAAGCAGCGTTTTGTAATTAGGAACCAAAATGGTGACGAGTTTTTCAGTCATGAGGGTTTGTGATTACTCTGGCTGATGACCATTGCCGGCGTTAAATCCAGCATACATTTGTGATGCCCTTCAGGACAGATCCGTTTAAAGCAAGGACCACAATCAACCGGAATTTGTACAGTTTTTGCGTTTTTTGACAATGGCGGTGTAAAGGCGGGTGAGGTCGGGCCGTAAATCGCTACCAGCGGTTTATCCAATGCTGAGGCAACATGCATTAAACCGGAATCATTGCTGACCACTTGTTCGGCGGTTGCCAGTAAATCAATCGCTTCAGCCAATTGGGTCTTGCCGGCCAGATTAAATAATTGCTCACGTAGTTCTTTACCGACAGCACCGACGATTTCACCGGCGACCTTTTTATCGGCTTTGGAACCCAGAATCAGTACTTGCCAGCCTTGCTGCAGAAAATGTTCTGCTAGTTCAGCATAGTGGCTGACGGGCCATTGTTTGGCTGGGCCAAACTCTGCGCCGGGGCAGATAATCAAGCGTTGCTGACCGGCAGATCTTTGCGGATTCATGTCTACTGAAATGTCGCCGGCAATCATGGCCGGTGCCTGCCAGTCTGGTTTTTGTTTGGCTTGATTTGCCGGTAATGCCAACGAAACAAACCGCTCCACCATTAACGGCAATGCCTGCTTATCTAATTTACGCAAATCATTCAGCAAGCCATAACGCATTTCACCGCGCCAGCCGGTGCGCTTTGGAATTTTGGCAAACCATGGAATAAGTGCTGATTTCCATGAGTTTGGCAAGACGATGGCCTGATCATATTGACCGCGCAGTGATACACCCAATTGACGTCGCGTTTTCCAGGCAAACATGCCGTGGGTGATGGGCATACCAATCGCCGCCCGAACTTGCGGCATACGCTCCAGTAATGGTCGCGTCCAGGCCGGCGCCAGCACATCAATGTCACATTGCGGGTGTTGTTGTTTTAAGGCGATAAACAGCGATTGTGCCATCACCATATCGCCCACCCAGGAAGGACCAACTATTAAAATTGCCAAACGATCAGTCATCAATGAAGCGTGCTGTGTGCCAGATAAATAAAGATAACACCGGCGGCAATCAATAAAATTTGTTGCAACGTTTCACTGGGGCGAACCCGTGAATGTAAACCGGGTATCAAATCGGCAACCGCCACATAGATAAAGCTGGAAGCGGCCACTACCAGAATATACGGCAGGATGTGTTGCATATCGGCAAGCAGGAAAAACGCTAACACCGCACCGAGCACGGTGCCGAGACTAGACAACATATTAAAATACAGTGCTTTACGACGGCTGAAACCGCTGTGCAACAAGATGACAAAATCACCCAACTCTTGGGGTATTTCATGCGCCGCGATGGCCAGTGCTGTGACGATACCTAAATGTACATCGGTTAAAAACGCTGCGGCAATCAAAATACCATCAACAAAATTATGGATAGTGTCACCTACCAGAATCAGTGTGCCGGCAGCTTTATCTTTGTGTTGGTGGGCGTCATCGGCATGATGATCGGGGCCCAATTCAGGAATGTGTTCATGGCCATGATGACTATGGCAGTGTCGCCACAGCACCATTTTTTCCAATAGAAAAAACAGTAATAAACCGAGCAGCAGGGTCAGGCCGAGTTCATGGGCTTCAACGGCAAATTCATGCTCAATCGCGTGTGGGATTAAGCCCAAAAATGATGCGCCCAGCAAAGCGCCAATAGCAAAGCTGACCAGATAAGGCACCGTATGACTGCGGGCGTTTTCGGACAGTAATAAAAATGACGATGCGATGCCGACGCTGAGCAGGCCGCCGATTAGGCTAAAACCGACGATCCAGAGTAGTAAATCCATAAAAACCCATCAGCAAATTAATTAGCAGATCATACCTTATTAAGGCGTTAACCATATAAGTGATGCCATCCGGCCGGTGATGCCATCGCGACGATATGAGAAAAATAACTCCGGCTGATTGACCGTGCAATAGTCGCCGCCGTAGCTGTTTTTGATACCACAATGATGTAATCGCTGCCTGGCCAGGCTGTAAATATCGGCCAGAAAATGGCCGGGTTTTGACGGTAGAAAAGCGCTTACCGCCTCAGCGGCTTCAGCGATAAAAGCATCTCGAACTTCTGCGCCAACTTCAAATTGTGCCGGACCAATCGCCGGGCCCAGCCAGGCTAATAAATCTTCCGGCGCGCCACCTAGTTGCGCAACGGTTTTTTCAATAATGCCATCACATAAACCGCGCCAGCCGGCATGGATAGCCGCAACTTGCCGGCCTTGTTTATCACACAATAAAACAGGTAAGCAGTCAGCGGTCATCACTGCGCAAACCCGATTAATTTCGGTGCTGGTAATCGCATCTGCTTCCATATTTGCCTGCCAGTGTTGGCTATCGATGACTTTTATGGAATGCGTTTGTCGTAACCATAACGGCTTATCTGGCAGGTCGGCAGTATTGATTAACAGTTGGCGATTGGCGGCAACATTCTCTGGCAGGTCGCCAACATGGTCGCCCAGATTTAAACTGTCATAGGGCGCGGGGCTGACGCCGGCGAGCCGGGTGCTGACCAGTGCTTTAACATTTTCCGGTGCCGGCCAGTCTGGCCGAATCAAACGGTCAGCCATCGCAACGTGGTACCCGCAAATAATCCCGCCAGGCAGCGAATAAGTTTTCGTCAACTGCGGCGCAGGTCGAGCGCGGCTGTAAATCAAAGGCAAACACCGGCTCATTTTGCAGCGTGCAGGCAAAGGCACCGGCTTCACTGACAATCAATTGCGCAGCAGCGTAATCCCATAAATGTTGCTGGGCATGTAAATACAGAT
>DASSWO010000086.1:0-2104 GCA_035704795.1 Methylophaga sp.
ACTTGCTCCAGTAAATGCTCGACACCCAAATTATTAAAGCCCATCCGATTGATAATCGCCTCGGCCTCGGGCAATCGAAACATGCGGGGCCGGGTATTGCCGGGTTGCGGTCTTGGCGTCACGGTACCGACTTCAACAAAGCCAAAACCAAGCAACGCCAATGCTTCTAAATAATCGGCATTTTTATCGAGTCCAGCCGCGAGCCCCACCGGATTGGCAAAATCAATACCCATCACTGTCACCGGTTTGACCAACGGTTTGGGCACCATCAATTTCAACAGGCCAGTTAATTCAAGCCATTTCAGTGAATTCAGTCCCAGATGATGCGCAGTTTCAGCATCCAGTCGAAACATCAGATCACGTAAAAATGGATATATATTCATAAGGATAATGCTACCTGGTAACCGGCAAATTTACGGATATTGAGCACGCCACTATCGAGCAGCAGATATTGGCCTTTGATACCCTGCAGTACACCTTCGATTTGCGGTGTTTTGTCAAAATTCAGGGCTTTAATTTTTTCCGGATACTGATCTACCGGATATTGAATCGACACCATATTCTCAGCCGGCAACGGGGTAATAGCGCCCGGCTCAAACTGCGTTTGCAAAGCCGCTATATCAATAGCGCACTCCTGCATCAGATGATCCCGTTGTGCCAACAAATCCAGCGGATCAGCATCTCCTTTCAACATTTTTCGCCAGTCAGTGCGATCTGATACATGTTGTTTAAACAGCACTTCCACCAGGCCTGACTGATAACGGCTTTTTACCCGGAAAACCGGTACAGCTTGGGTTGCACCTTGGTCTAACCATCGGGTCGGTACTTGGCCAATGCGGGTAATACCGACTTTCAGACCCGAACTATTGGCCAGATAGACAATATGATCCTGCATACATACCGCCAATCCCCAGTCGGGTTCCCGGCAAGTACCTTTATCAAAATGGCAGATTTCCGGCTTCATAAAACATAGATCGCACTGCGCCAGTTTTTGCGAACAGGGGAAACAAAAGCCACCACTGTAGCTTTTGTTGGTTTTGCGCTGACAATTCTGGCAGTGAATCGCACCGGCATAAGTAAATTGTAGCGGTTGCCCAACGAGATCATGCATGGCTACCTGAGTATCGCCTATCACTAACTGGTACTGGGCACGACCGTCGACCGACAAAATTGCCTGCATCTTGCTCAGCTGACCTTCCAATATCGCCACATCTTGCTCCTGTAAAAACAGCGCCTAGTTTACCTGAGCAAGCAAATATCTGCTTTTTTGCAGCCTGAAAAATAGCTAAACGCAATTTGTCGCAAACCGGGAATTTAAAATAGTAAATGAATGTAAAAACTTGTATCGGCAGGCCCTGTTTTTATGTGACATTGTCATGACAAAACCCAATTGCAGGTGGCGCGGCCCAGTTAATTGGCGTATAAACTGAACACAATTAAATGCTTATCCCCCTAAGATGAAGCGATATGTTAAATCTTAAAAAGCTGATATGGCCAGCAATAATCGCACTCAGTGTGGTGATTTCCGGCTGTAGCACCACCAGCAAACAAGCCGACGTTACCAGTACTGGTAAAGCCGATTTGATCCTGAAAAAGCGTTCGCCAAATTGGCAACGTAACCGTCTGGTCCAACTGCCGTCAGAAGAACTCGATTTGCGATTATTTGAAGAGTCAGATGAAATCGTGATGGACGATTTATGGCAACGTATCCGTAGCGGTTACGCCATGACCGATTATCGGGTCTTACGTCCAGAAACCCAGGCCCGCCTGACATGGTTTGTGAAGCATCCGGATTACGTCAACCGTGTCGTTGAGCGTGCAAGGCCTTATCTGTTCTATATCGTTGATGAACTAGATAAGCGCAATATGCCGATGGAAATTGCGCTACTGCCGATTGTTGAGAGCGGTTTTCAGCCTTTCGCTCAATCCCCTAGTGGTGCCGCTGGTATTTGGCAGTTTATCCCCGGTACCGGCAAAGTGTTTGGTCTTGAACAAACCTGGTGGTATGACGCGCGTCGGGATGTAATACGTTCGACCGATGCGGCGCTCGATTATTTGCAAAAACTACATGGTTATTTCGGTGACTGGGAACTGGCACTGGCCG
>DASSWO010000108.1:0-7931 GCA_035704795.1 Methylophaga sp.
GGTAACGACACCCCAGATCTCAAATTGCATCCCGTCTTTGATAATAATGGGCTGATAAGCACCGCTGCTGTTTTCCGGTAATAACAGCGGCCGGCCATCCGGATTTTTGCCCAATCGTTTGATGGTGAATTCGCCATCAACGACGGCTAAGACAATGTTGTTTTTACGTGCATTCTTAGAGCGATCGACAACGACCTTATCACCGGGCAGCAGACCGGCATCAATCATCGACTGGCCTTCAATGGTGACAAAGAAGGTGGCTTCTTCGTTATCAATCAGAAAGTCATTGGGATCCAGACGTTTCTCGACGTGCTCATCTGCGGGCGATGGAAAGCCGGCAGCGACTTTGGAACTGAACAGCGGCAAACTGATATTTTTAAGTGTTGTTGCAGGGCGACTGATGGTCAGTGGCAGGATCCGGACTGGTATTGGTAAATTCGCTTTATGGGCGGTTATCAAGTCACGCACTATCGGCTGTTGGCTTTGCGGTATACGCATCACTACGCTGGGCTCTGTTGTACCACTGCCTTTTTTGCGTCCGGCGCCGGGCCGACGTCCGCCATGCGAAATTGTCTGTGGCATAAACACCTTGAATTTCCGTAACTAAGAATCAAGTCTATTATGCAATTGCCTGCGTGACAAGTATTAGTAATTAATCGAGGGCGATATAGTTTTCTGTCTCAAACCGCGGTGTGCAAATCGCTAAAAACACCAGATCACCGACGCCGGTATTGGTTATACGCTGCCGGGTATCAGGCGGAATCATCACAACATCGCCGGGGAAAACAGTTTGGGCTGGTAAATCGCCGACTTCAACATCTCCCTGACCTTCGAGTATGACGTAGCGCTCAGTGGTTGCACTTAATTGGTGCCAATGGGTGGTGACATTGCGTGTTACGCGTGCACGTGCGATAGATACGTCTGGATCTTGCGCTGAATTGGCAAGCTCATTGATATAGCAACCTTCAACAAAAAAATATTCTTTACTGGCCGCAAAACGCAGGATATGTGGGTTCATGACAGAATAGTAACTCTGTTTTTAGTCGCCGGGCAAAGTTGAGACTGGTTGGTTGCGACTAACTATGGCATTTTTAATGTAGCAGATTGCCCGAATCCACTTTTAGGGAGGCGCTATATGAAACTGCTCATTGTGCTCTTGCTATTTGTCTCGCCGGTTGAAGCGCAAGAATCGATATTCTGGAAACGCATGTTGTTCACCGGCGGCAACCATATTATTATGGGATTTGCATCGCCAACCCTGAATATTTTTATCGAAGATGCTGGCTACCGGGCATTAAGCTGGAATGATTTTTATGCAAATCAGGCGGTAATATAAGTGCCGGCTGATTGGCATTCAGCGTAATGACCAATTAGTCGAGACTGGTTAGCCAGTCATCGTCAGAGCCTTCATTCATGCCTTCAAATAAATAGGTCGATAAATAACGTTCGCCGGTGTCCGGTAACATGGCCAGAATCACAGAGTCAGATTCAGCTTTTTCGGCGACTTTCATCGCAGCAGCTAAGGTGCCGCCGCAAGATAAGCCGACAAATATGCCTTCTTCGCTGGCTAACCGCAGTGCCCAGTTTTTGGCTTCTTCATCGGTCACCGGATACAGTTCATCATAGACATCACGATTCAGCACATCGGGAATAAAATCTGGCGTCCAACCCTGAATTTTATGTGATTGCCAGTCATTTCCTGCCAATAAAGCGGCATTGGCGGGTTCTGTAGCAACAATTTTGGTATCTGGACGGGCTAATTTAATCATTTCACCGGCACCCGTTAGCGTGCCGCCAGTGCCCCAGCCGGATACCCAGTAATCAAGACGCTTGCCGGCAAAGTCACGCAGAATTTCCGGGCCGGTAGTATTACGGTGATAAGCCGGATTGGCGGGGTTCTCAAATTGGCGTGCTAAAAACCAGCCATATTTATCAGCCAGTTCTTCAGCTTTTTTGACCATACCAGTACCTTTTTCGGCGGCTGGGGTCAGGATCACTTTAGCACCCAACGCGCGCATGATCTTGCGACGTTCAATCGAAAATGTTTCGACCATGGTGGCGACAAATGGATAACCTTTGGCAGCGCATACCATAGCAAGGGCAATTCCGGTGTTACCAGAAGTTGCTTCCACTACGGTCTGTCCGGGTTGTAATACGCCACGCTGTTCGGCATCTTCAATGACGGCAATTGCCAGTCGATCTTTGACCGATGCCATCGGATTAAATGATTCGACTTTGACATACATATCGACGTGTTTGGGGGCGATATGGTTAAGCCGAACGATAGGTGTATTGCCGATAGTGTCGAGGATACTGTTATAAATCATGATTTATCTCTACCAAGGAGTATTGGTTAAGAGTACAAGATGTTAGTTTTATGACAAGCTTTAAAACAAAAATAGTCACATATAGCGGTTGTTAAAAGTAACTTCAGCAAGCTTAGTTAGGGCTGCTGACATGGATATTTTGTTTGGTGGATTGGCCACTGCGTGGTTTTTTGTCAGATTCGGGATTGGCTGTTTTTTGCAACGCTTTGAGAATATTTTGTCGTGTGATAGAACCGACTAAACGGTTTTCTTTAATGACTGGCATGCATTTAAAGGCTTTTTGCAGAAAAATCTCGGCGACATCGATAATGGATGCTTCATAGTCGATGGTCTCGACACTATGATGCATAAACTCTTCAACACGACCTGCTGATTCACCTTGATAGGCGGCATTCAGTGCGACTTGCATACAATCTTTTTCGGATAAAAAACCAATCAGATTACCGTGTTGATCAATCACTGGCGCACCGGATATCTTAAACTCAATCAATTGATGAATGGCTTTGAGAACATCCATATCTGGCGTAAACGTCAGCTTGGTGCCGTTCATATGATCTTTAACTTTCAGTGATGCCAGCATGCTGCTCTCCTCAGCGGTAACTTACGCGTTATCTTGTGCGTGCTTACGTGCCGCACATTGATGTTTTTCTTCGATGCTGCAAGCACCGCCACAGCTACCTGACAAACCGACCTGATTGAGGCCACCACAACTGCCTTTGATAGCGCCCCGACCAAATATAACGCCTATCGCCATGGCCGCAACAACGATTAATAACAACACAAAAGCAGCAATAAAGGTCGACATTTAGCCCCCGAAGTCGTCGAGCATAATATTTTCACGCTCAACACCCAAATCTTCCAGCATTTTAATGACCGCCGCGTTCATCATTGGCGGACCACACATATAATATTCGCAATCTTCTGGTGCCGGATGATCTTTTAAGTAGTTTTCATACAGCACATTATGAATAAAGCCTGTGTAGCCCTGCCAGTTATCTTCAGGCAGCGGATCAGACAGCGCAACTTGCCAAGTAAAGTTGTCATGTTCGGCAGCTAACTGGTCAAAGTCCTCGGTGTAGAACATCTCCCGTAAACTACGGGCGCCGTACCAGAATGTGATTTTGCGTTTGGTTTTGATGCGGCCCAGTTGATCAAAAATATGTGAGCGCATTGGTGCCATACCGGCACCACCGCCGATAAACACCATTTCTTTGTCAGTATCTTTGGCAAAAAACTCACCAAATGGTCCTGAAATCGTCACTTTGTCACCGGCCTTCAGATTGAAGATATATGATGACATGATGCCCGGCGGCACATCATCATTATTAGGTGGTGGCGACGCGATCCGCACATTCAGTAAGATAATGCCTTTTTCTTCCGGGTAGTTGGCCATCGAATAGGCTCGTACCACATCTTCTTTAACGACAGACTTGTAACGCCACAGATCGAAACGATCCCAGTCGGGGCGATATTCATCACCGATGCTAAAGTTTTTATACTCAACAGTATGTGGTGGACATTCGATCTGGATAAAACCACCGGCGCGGAATTTAACATCTTCGCCCTCTGGCAATTCAAGGATCAGTTCTTTGATAAAGGTCGCAACATTGTCGTTTGAGCGAACCGTGCATTCCCATTTTTTGACACCGAATACTTCTTCCGGCACCTGAATACGCATATTTTGTTTGACTGCCACCTGGCAAGACAGGCGATCGCCTTCTGCGGCTTCACGTTTGGTGATATGCGATTCTTCCGTGGGCAGAATCGAACCGCCACCTTCGAAGATTTTTACTTTGCATTGGGCGCAGGTGCCACCGCCGCCACAGGCTGATGAAACGAATAAATTGGCATTGGCCAACGCGCCGAGTAATTTGCCGCCGGCTTGTGTGCGAATGGTTTTTTCGTCGTTGATAACAATTTCAATATCACCGGTGGCCACCAGCTTAGAACGGGCACCAAGAATCACGCCGACCAGCAGCATGATGATTAATGTGAATAAAACAATGCCGAGTATGATTTCCATTACAATTGAATCCCCGAGAAGGCCATAAACCCAAGCGCCATCAGACCAGCGGTAATGAAGGTAATGCCTAAACCTTGTAAGCCATCAGGTACATCGGAATATTTCAGTTTTTCGCGAATACCGGCAATGGCAGTGATAGCCAGCGCCCAGCCAAAACCACTGCCGACGCCATAGACGGCACTTTCTGCCAGATTGTAGTCGCGTTCCACCATAAACAACGTACCACCCAGAATGGCGCAGTTAACAGTGATAAGCGGCAGGAAAATACCCAGCGCGTTATAAAGGGCCGGTGCGTATTTATCCATGGCCATTTCCAGGATTTGCACCATAGCGGCAATGACGCCGATGTAGCTAATCAGGCCGAGAAAACTTAAATCAACATCGGGCAGACCAGCCCAGGCTAATGCGCCTTCTTGTAGCAGATATTGATAAATAAGATTATTAGCCGGGACGGTAATTGTCTGCACGACAATTACGGCAATGCCGAGGCCCAGGGCCGTCTCAATTTTTTTGGAAACCGCCAGAAAGGTACACATGCCCAAGAAAAAGGCTAAGGCCAAATTCTCGACAAAAATCGAACGGATAAACAGACTGAGATAATGTTCCACTTACAGTACCTCCGTCCGATGTACCTGATGGATTTGATAATCCGGCGCTTCAACCTGTTGTGGTTTCCAACTGCGAATCACCCAAATCATCAAGCCAATAATAAAAAAGGCACTTGGCGGCAGCAGCATCAGACCATTCGGTACATACCAACCACCTTCGTTGGCAACCGGGATGATGGTTTGGCCAAATAATTTACCTGCGCCTAATAACTCGCGAAAGAAAGCAACAGCCATCAGGATTAAGCTGTACCCCAAACCATTACCCAGTCCATCGAGGAAACTCATTACCGGCGGATTTTTCATGGCATAAGCTTCCGCGCGGCCCAAGACGATGCAGTTGGTAATGATCAGGCCGACAAATACCGATAATTGCTTACTGGCCTCATAGGCATAAGCTTTAAGCACCTGGTCAACAACAATAACCAGCGACGCAATAATCGTCATCTGCACGATGATTCGGATACTGCTGGGAATATGGTTTCGAATCGAACTGATAATTGCACCAGAAAATGCCGTCACCGTCGTCAGGGCGATCGACATGATCAGCGCCGCGGTCATACTGGTAGTCACCGCCAGCGCCGAACAAATGCCCAGTACTTGTAAGGTGATGGGGTTGTTATCGATTAAAGGATCAACAATATTTTTTTTCGCCTGACTTGCCATCAGTTACTCTCCAACTCAGCGCGGAAGTTATGTAGAAACGGGCCAAAACCCTGTTCGCCCAGCCAGTAAACCATCATGTTGGATACGCCCTGACTGGTCAGTGTGGCGCCGGAAAGACCATCAATTTTGTATTCAGCATTTTTGGCATTTTCATCGACATATCCCCGCACAACACGCAACTCAACATTGCCGTTTTCGTCATAAACTTTTTTGCCTTCCCATTTGTTACGCCAACGGGGATTATCAATTTCACCACCTAGTCCGGGTGTTTCCGCATGTTGATAAAAACGCAGGCCGGCAATGGTATTTAAGTCGGCTTCCAGGGATAAGAAGCCATACATAGTTGACCACAGACCATAACCACTGACCGGTAAAATTACTTGTTGCACCGTATCGGTTTCGGGATCACGTAATAAATAAATCGGCGCATATTTAGCGCGACTCCCAATACCGGCGATATCATCATCAATATTGACGCCATATTCCGGTGTGGCAGCCGCTTTATACTGGTCAAAAGTCACTGGATCCAAATTTACATCAGGATCAGCGAATTGTGCTGCATCTAAATTTACCAGTCGCACGTCAAAGCGTTCAAATGCCTTGTCAATATCCATACCGGGCTCATAAAGACCGGTCACCGCCAAAATATTCTTACGGATATCATTCTTTTTATTAACGATTTGCTGACTTTTCAGGACAACCGCAGCAGTGGACACCAGGACTGAACAGACCAGGCAAAGCAGCACAGCAATGAAAATGGTTTTACGCGGATCATCATTGGGCAAAGCCATCAGCTTGCCAAAAAAGCCGGTTTTTTGAGTGGTTTCAGTCATAGTTAAGCTCGTTGTAATCGGCGTTTGACGTTGGCCTGCACCACAAAATGATCAATCAGTGGTGCAAAAATATTGCCGAACAAGATGGCCAGCATAATGCCTTCCGGGAAGGCCGGATTAATGACGCGGATTAATATGGTCATAAAGCCAATGAGAATGCCGTAAATCCAACGGCCTTTGTTGGTCATCGCAGCTGACACCGGGTCAGTTGCCATAAACACCATACCAAATGCCAAACCACCTAATGTCATGTGCCAGTACCAGGGCATGCTAAACATCGGATTAGTGTCACTGCCAATCAGATTAAACAGCGCTGAAGTTGCAAACATACCGAGGAATACCCCAAATATAATGCGATAGGAGGCGACGCGGGTAATTAGCAGGAATGTCATACCCAACAAGATGGCCAGCGTTGAGGTTTCCCCCAAAGAACCGGGCATCATGCCGATAAAGGTTTGTCCCCAGCTGTAACCAGCTTCTTTGATGGCTTCAACACCACCTAATGCCGCCAAACCTAAAGGCGTTGCGCCCGTGTAACCATCAATTGCCGTCCACACTGCGTCACCAGACATCGATGCCGGATAGGCGAAATACAAAAATGCCCGGCCAGTCAGGGCAGGGTTTAAGAAGTTTTTACCGGTACCGCCGAAGACTTCTTTACCGATAACGACACCAAAGATAATCCCCAGCGCCACTTGCCAGAGCGGCGTCGACGGCGGCAAGGTCAGCGTATAAAGCATGGAAGTGACCAAAAAGCCTTCGTTGACTTCATGATTACGTACCGCGGCAAAAATCACCTCAAAGGTACCGCCGGCAATTAATGTGGTCAGGTAAATGGGCAGAAAATACAGCAGCCCATGAAACATATTGGAAAAAACGCTACTGGGGTTGTAAGCAATACCCAAGGTATTCATGATCCAGCCGCGCCAGCCCTCAACAGTGGCCATACCCAATTCGGCCATGGCGCTGTTGGCCTGAAAACCGGTATTCCAGAGCATCAACAGTAAGACCGGGAATGTCGCCACAACGACATAACTCATGACCCGTTTTAAATCGATACCATCACGAACATGGGGCGAACCACGAGTGGTGTCTGAAGGTGTGTAAACAAAGGTATCGACCATTTCGTAGAGGGCGTAAAACTTCTCATACGGCCCACCTTTTTGAAATGACGGTTCAATTCTGTCGAGGAATCTTCTGACGCGCGCCATAGCTAACCTTCTTTTTCAATTTGCGTGAGATTGACCCGCAGGGCCGGGCCATAATCATATTTGCCAGAGCAAACATAAGAACACAGCGCCAAATCTTCTTCATCGAGTTCTAAGCAGCCCAAAGCCTGCGCCGAGTCAGTATCTCTGACCAATAAAGCACGCAGCAGTTGTGTTGGCAAAATATCGAGTGGCATCACATATTCAAAAACGCCGACTGGCACCATGGCGCGTGGACTGCCGTTTTGTGAGGTAGTCAGGGCCAGATT
>DASSWO010000191.1:0-18840 GCA_035704795.1 Methylophaga sp.
TGACCAAATTAAAGCAGCCGCTGCCGGCCAGTGTTCACTGGCGATAGCCAATACCTATTATTTAGCCGGCATGATTAACAGCGAAGATCCGGCAGAACAAGAAGCGGCTGCCAAAATAGGCGTTTTCTGGCCCAATCAGGATGATCGGGGTACTCACGTTAATATCTCTGGTGCCGCGGTGACCAAAGCCGCAAAAAATCGTGACAATGCGATTAAATTAATCGAGTTTTTGACCTCAGCAGAAGCCCAACAATGGTATGCGCAGGTTAATGGCGAATATCCTGTGGTTGAAGGTATTGCCAGTAGCGCCGTTTTGGAGCAATGGGGCGAATTTAAAGCTGATCAGCTTAACATGGGGATCTTAGGCAAAAATAATCGCGAAGCGCTTAAATTGATGGACCGTGCCGGTTGGCAATAAGCCTTTCAGCACGTAAAGTTGGCAGCCTTTATCGGCTGCCAACAAACTGATGTCGCGATTACTGCCCTTTTCCAAATTTCAAAGCTTGGTATTGTTTAGCGCATTGTCGCTGGCCATGCCGGTTGTCGTGGTGCTGAGCTTTGTTTTTGTGCCCAGCGGTGAAGTCTGGGCGCATCTGGCATCAACAGTTTTAAGCGACTACATAACCAATTCTCTATTGTTGATGCTGGGCGTGTCGATTGGCACACTCTTCTTAGGTGTCAGCACCGCCTGGCTGACCACCATGTGCAATTACCCTGGTCGCGGGGTATTTGAATGGGCTTTGCTGCTGCCGATGGCGATGCCCGCCTATATTATCGCTTATACCTACACGGGTATGCTTGATTTTGCCGGGCCCGTACAAACCTTGCTTCGCGATATGACCGGTCTTGGCTTAGGCGATTATTGGTTTCCGCAAATCCGTTCTTTGAATGGCGCTGTGCTGATGCTGACATTGGTGTTATACCCATATGTTTATCTGCTCAGCCGGTCAGCATTTCTTAATCAATCCTTATGTGTTTTAGATGTGAGTCGTACTCTAGGCAATGGCCCCTGGCGGACGTTTTTCAGCGTCGCCCTGCCACTGGCCAGACCAGCGATCATTGCCGGCTTATCATTAGCCCTTATGGAAACGCTGGCTGATTATGGCACGGTTCAATATTTTGGCGTCAGCACATTTACCACTGGTATTTTTCGCACCTGGTTTGGCATGGGTAGCGCGGCAGCGGCCGCACAATTAGCTGCGGGTCTGATGATATTTGTGTTTGCGCTGATTGTATTAGAACGTTATTCACGGCGGCGGGCACGCTATCATCACACCAGTCGCCGACATCAGGATCTGCGTCGCTATCAGCTCATCGGTGGTAAAGCCTGGCTGGCATTTTTATTTAGCTTCAGTATTTTGTTATTTGGCTTTTTATTGCCAGCCGGACAATTATTGAGTTGGACTGTCAGTGTTGCCGACGAGGTGATTGATGCACGGTTTTTACAATTGCTGCTTAACAGTCTGCAATTGGCGACGCTGGCTGCCGGTTTGGCTTTAGCGCTTGCATTACTAATGGCTTACGGCCAACGTATGTATCCGGATAAAGCGATTCGATATGCCGTTAGAATTGCTGCAATGGGCTATGCCGTGCCCGGTGCAGTAATTGCCGTGGGTGTGATGATCCCGTTTGCCTGGTTTGATAACACGCTGGACAGTTGGACCCGCGAAACATTTGATTATTCCACCGGCCTGTTACTGAGTGGCACACTGTTCGCGGTGTTGTTTGCCTATTTGTGCCGGTTTTTGGCTGTGGCTTTACAAACAGTGGAAAGTGGCCTCAGCCGTATTACCCCCTCAATGGATGAAGCTGGTCGATCTTTTGGTTATAAACCGCTGACCATGTTACGCACCGTCCATATTCCGATGTTACAAGGCTCTTTATTGACGGCGCTGTTGCTGGTGTTTGTTGATGTCCTGAAAGAATTGCCAGCCACCTTGATATTGAGACCTTTTAATTTTAATACGCTGGCGGTACGGGCTTATGAACTGGCTTCTGCTGAACGTCTTGCCGAAGCTGCACCGGCCGCGCTGGCCATTGTCGTTGCCGGGATAGTACCGGTGATTTTATTGAGTCGTACCATTACCCGAAGCCGGCAAACAGCCAGCCATTTAAACGATGCCACTGCACAGGATACCTAATGGCTATACAACTCGCTCTTGATAATGTCTGCATTGCATATGATAACCATGTCGTTGCCGAGCAAATTTCATTTGCCTTAAATGAGGGTGAAATTGGTTGTTTACTAGGTCCGTCAGGTTGTGGCAAAACTTCGTTATTGCGGGCTATTGCAGGTTTTGAACCGGTGCGAGCGGGTGACATCAAACTGGGTAATCAAATTGTCAGTGAGCCAGGCAAGCATTTACCACCCGAACAGCGCCATATCGGCATGGTATTTCAGGACTTTGCATTATTTCCGCATTTAACGGTTAACAAAAATATCGGTTTTGGTCTGCGCAAATTATCACGTCAGGCAGGCCAGAAACGGGTTGATGAATTACTGGAGTTAGTAGAACTCAGTGCTGCCCGTAACTTATATCCGCATCAGCTATCCGGTGGCCAGCAACAACGGGTAGCGCTGGCCCGCGCCATGGCACCACGACCGGAAATTTTACTGCTCGATGAACCCTTCTCGAGCATGGATTCGGATCTGCGTGAGCAACTCGCTCGCGATGTTCGGCAACTGCTGCGCCGGGATGGCATTACTGCAATTCTGGTCACGCATGATCAGCACGAAGCTTTTGCCATGGCCGATCATATCGGCGTATTGGGTAATGGCCGGTTACATCAATGGGGCAAAGGCTATGATTTATATCATCGGCCGGTGGATCGTTTTGTGGCGGATTTTATCGGTCAGGGTGTGTTGCTGCCAGGCCGTGTCGTTGGCACGGATCAGGTTCAAACTGAACTGGGCGTAGTGACGGGCAAAATTGATGCCCATGACGGCTTACCAGCGGAAGTCGATTTATTACTACGGCCCGATGATGTGATTCATGATGATGAAAGCCCGCTGAAAGCGGAAATTATTGGTCGGGCTTTTCGTGGTGCCGTATATCTTTACACCTTAAAACTGGATAGTGGCCAACCGGTATTGTGTCTGGTGCAGAGTCATCACCAGCATGACATTGGCGAGTATCTAGGCATCCGACTTGAAGCAGAACATTTGGCGGTGTTTCGTCGCTATTCGTAAATTTATGACATACAATCGAAATTAAACCGCAATCATTAATACGCTCTATGGCTACAAACTCTTTAAACATGCCCAGCCGGCTCCAATTGATGGCACTGATACAATTGCAGACGGAGATTGCTAAATTAGGTTTGGCTGTAGGCAAAGTGCTGGATCTGGTCACTGATAAAAGCATGGTTTTGACCTGCGCCGATGGTGCCGTTATTGAACTGGCTGAAGGTGACTGCATGGTCTACCGCTCGGCAGATGGCATTGCCAAAAACCAGTTAGGTCTGCGAATTTCCAAACATAATAGTTTATCCGGTCTTTGCGTCGCCACCGGGCAAATTATGCGCTGTGATGATTCCCGGTTAGATCCGCGTGTTGATTTAGCGGCCTGTGAGAAAGTCGGCTTACGTTCCATGATTGTCGTGCCATTGGCGCATCAGAACAGCGTTATTGGTGTTCTGAAAGTGCTGTCAACAAAACCGGGCATTTTTTCAGATGCTGATGTCACTATTTTGGGTATGCTCTCCGAACTGGTTGCCGCATCCATGTTTTATGCAGCGCATTATGATCATGAGCAGTTATTTTACCGGGCGACCCATGATGAACTAACGGGTCTTGCCAACCGCGCTTTGTTTCTCGACCATCTGCGTACAGCGATTGCCCAGGCAAATCGCAAAAAGGAACTGACGGGCGTCATGATGATTGATATGAACGGCCTGAAAAAAATCAACGATCAGCTTGGCCATCGTTACGGTGATGCCGTCATCCGGGAATTTGGCCGTCGTCTGAAAGAAAACAGCCGCGAAACCGACACCGTAGCCCGCTTCGGGGGGGATGAATTTGGCATCGTTCTGACACCTGTCGATAGTGCAAGTAGTGTTGAACTGAAAAGCCAGCGACTGGCACAAAATGTTGAAAAACCGTTTGATTTTGAAGGTCAACGATTGCCGATTGGTGCCAGCTATGGCGGCGCCGTCTACCCGGAAGACAGCCGGGAAATTAATGAACTACTGGATATCGCTGATCAGGCGATGTATGCCCAAAAACGCAGTTTAAAAGACAACTGACTTTACTCAATATTCTGAATTTGCTCGCGCATTTGTTCGATCAGCACTTTTAAATCAACGGCATAACGCGTGGTGTCAGTATCAATCGATTTTGATGCCAGCGTGTTGGCTTCACGATTCAGTTCCTGCATCAAAAAGTCCAGCCGACGGCCCACAGGCTCTTTACGGCCAAGGATATGTCGCACTTCATTTACATGGTTTTCCAGCCGGTCCAGTTCTTCAGCCACATCACTCTTTTGGGCCAATATGGCCGCTTCCTGGGCCAATCGTTCGGGTTCTATATCCACCTGAAAATCAGCTAATCTTTGCTGCAAACGGGTATGATTCTGTGTCAGAATTTGTGGCATTTGCTGACGCACGGCAACCGCAATCCGGGCAATTTCATCACAGCGCTGCAATAACATGTCTGCCAGTGCTTCACCTTCACGACTACGGCTGGCAATAAAATCTTCCAGTGTGGTTTGTAAAACGCTCATCACCGATGTATTCAGCGTTTCAGCATCAATTTGTTGTTGCGAAACGATGCCCGGCCATTGTAATAATCGCAGTGGATCCAGCGGTGTGGTTGCCGGCGATAATGCTGATAAACGCAAACAAGCATCAATCACCGCCTGTGCCAGATCCTCATCGATTTGTAATGCACTGTGGCCCGCCACTGCCGGATTAAATCGTAAAATGGCTTCTACTTTGCCTCTGGCAATATGTTGAGCAAATAATTTACGAATGGCGATTTCCAGTGGCCGGAATGTCTCATCCATGCGCAGGCTGAGTTCCAGATAGCGATGATTGACGCTGCGGATCTCCCAACTGAGGATACCGTTATCGAGCGTTTGTTCCTGGCGCGCAAACGCCGTCATGCTTAAAGTCACCGTGAATTTCCTATTAGCCTTCAGCCTGCCATGGTAACCAATCTTACCGGCAAAACCCATCTGCCTATCGCTTTATCAGTATAATGAGGCGTTTTTCAACGAGGTATCTTCTATGCGTCCCAGCGGCCGTCAACCGGACCAGTTACGTGACATCACCATCACCCGCAATTACACCAAACATGCTGAAGGCGCGGTATTAATTGAGTTTGGTGATACCAAAGTGTTGTGCACGGCAACCGTTGAAGAAAAGATTCCACCGTTTCTGCGCGGCACTGGCGAAGGCTGGGTCACCGCCGAATACGGTATGTTGCCCCGTTCTACCGGCACCCGTATGCAACGCGAATCCACCCGAGGCAAACAAGGTGGTCGCACCATGGAAATTCAGCGACTGATTGGCCGCTCACTGCGCGCCGCCATTGATTTAAAAGCCCTTGGCGAGCGCACTATCACTATTGACTGTGATGTGATTCAAGCCGATGGCGGCACCCGCACTGCATCAATTACCGGTGCTTTTGTCGCGCTGCAAGATGCTATCGATTATTTGATTAAAAAGCGTAAACTCAAGAAAAGTCCGCTGCATGGTCAGGTCGCCTCGGTATCAGTAGGCATATATAACGGCACGCCGGTATTGGATTTGGATTATCCGGAAGATTCCAGCGCCGAAACCGACATGAATGTGGTGATGAATGACGCAGGTGCGTTTATCGAATTGCAGGGCACAGCCGAAGGTCATGCTTTCCGTGCTGAGGAACTGCAGGCGATGCTGGACCTGGCTGCTAAGGGTATTCAGGATCTGATGGCAAAACAACGTGAAGTTTTAGGACAATAATGACGCAAATCGTATTAGCCAGCGGTAATAGCGGTAAATTGCGGGAATTCTCGCAACTGCTGGCACCACTTGGCTTTACGTTATTGCCACAGTCCGAATTTGGCGTGCCTGATGTCGAAGAAACCGGACTCAGTTTTGTCGAAAATGCGATCATTAAAGCCCGCCATGCTGCCGAAATCACAGGTCTGCCTGCACTGGCGGATGATTCGGGTCTGGAAATTGATGCCTTGCATGGTGCGCCGGGTATTTATTCATCACGCTTTGCGGGCGACAATGCCAACGATGCCGACAACATTGCCAAAGTACTGGATGCTCTGCGTGATGTTCCGGCTACCGAACGAAGTGCACGTTTTCAATGCATTTTAGTCTATATGCGCCATGCCAAAGATCCGACACCGTTGATTTGCCAGGGTAGCTGGCAGGGTCAAATTCTCAGCGAACCGTTGGGTGAAGGCGGCTTTGGTTATGATCCGATTTTTCGGGTCGCTGAAACCGATTGCAGCGCGGCTGAATTAAGCATTGAGCAAAAGCATGCGGTCAGCCATCGTGGCAAAGCCATGCGGCAATTTCTGGATGTATTTCAGTACGTGCGCCACCTACCCTGAGGGGGTACCGCTTTGCTCAAGCATGGCCCCGGTTTAACCCTGATATGTATTTTGAGCCTGCTACAGCTTGGATGTCACAACCATCCCTACAGTCAAACCGCCATCACGCCGATCCGGCTGCAACAAAACCTCCATGACAGCTGGCAATTGTCACACCGCAACTTTATTGGCTTCCCAAGCCCGCAGGCCTTTTCGATTTGTCACAGTATGACTTGTCATTCCGTCTCTGATGTCAGTCTGTCCCGATCACAATGGCAGCGGGTTCGGCGGCATTTTGAACCTGTCGCCCAAAACGCTGAGGCCGAGCGCCAACAAATAGCTGCTGCCATCGCTTTGCTGGAAAAGCTGGTCGGCAACCATACCGGCACTGTCGGCGACCAGGCAAAAAACCATTTACTGAGTAGCCGCCATGGTCAGTTAGACTGCATCGATGAGGCCACCAATAGCGCTGTCTACCTGCGTATAATGGATACTCAGGGCTTGTTAAGCTGGCATCAGGCGGCACCAAGAACGTCTCGTGGGCCGCTGACGGGCCAGGCACCACATAACACAGCCAGTATTATCGAAACCCAAAGTCAGCAGCGCTATGCCGTTGATTCCTGGTTTTTTGCTAATGGCCAACCGCCGGCTATTGTCTTGATGGATCTCTGGAAACAAGGCTGGCAACCTCCCTCGCTGGAAAACTGATGTTTAACTTTACTGCCCTACCCCCACTCAGTTTATATATTCATGTGCCATGGTGCGTACGCAAATGTCCATATTGCGATTTTAACTCCCATAAAGCTTTTGATAACTTGCCAGAAGTCGCTTATGTCGATGCTTTGCTTGCTGATCTTGAGCAGGAATTACCGTTAGTCTGGGGACGTACGATTCAAAGCATATTTATTGGCGGCGGCACGCCCAGCCTGTTTTCAGCGGAAGCTTACGATCGTTTATTCTCTGGCCTGCGCGCTTTACTGCCTATCAAAGCCGATGCAGAAATCACTATGGAGGCTAACCCCGGTACCTTCGAAGCAGCGCGGTTTCGTGATTACCGACAGCTGGGCATTAACCGGTTATCGATCGGCATTCAAAGTTTTGATAATCAAGCGTTGGAAAGATTAGGCCGTATTCATGATGGCACAGAAGCCGAGAAGGCCGTCGAAATCGCTTATAAGTCGGGCTTTGATAATGTGAATCTGGATTTGATGTTTGGCCTGCCCGGCCAGACTGAAGCCGAGGCCATTGCCGATGTGACCACCGCCATTGCTTTGGCACCGCAGCATATTTCCTATTACCAGCTGACCATTGAGCCTAATACACTTTTTTATCAGCAACCACCGACGTTGCCGGATGATGATCCGATCATTGACTGGCAGGAAGCCAATCAGGCGCGGTTAGCTGAGGCAGGCTATCAACAATATGAAGTATCGGCTTACGCTAAAGCCGGCAAACAATGCCGTCATAACGTCAATTACTGGCAGTTCGGTGATTATCTGGGGATTGGCGCCGGTGCCCATGGCAAAATTTCTGATGCCGCCCAACAGTCGATTATCCGGCGGGTTAAACAAAAACAACCCCAGGCATATCTGGATACAGCGCATAGCGAACAGGTTCTGCTGAAACAGGAATCACTGCAAATTTGCGATATTGGCTTTGAGTTTATGCTCAATGCCCTGCGTTTAACCGATGGGTTTCCAACACCATTATTTATCCAAAATACCGGCGTGCCAATAAAGCACTTTGCTAATGCCCTACAACAAGCTGAAGCAATGGATTTACTGACTTACGATATTCACCGCATTCGTCCAACCAATAAGGGCAAACGCTATCTCAACACACTGATTGAGCTATTTTTACCGGAATAGTATGCTTAATCCATTCACTAAACGGAGTTTGTGCCATGTTTAAATCCTGCTTGATCGCTAGCAGTGTCTTACTGTTTGCTGTGGCTTTACCGGCACAGGCCGAAGTATTGTCTATCGCTGAACCAACGTATCGCACGCCGAATAGTGCTGCAGGTGTATTAAGACCCTCACGTGGTATGACGATGAGTCAGGTGGAAGCGAAATTTGGCTCGGCAGTTAAAAAATATGCCGCTATTGGTGAACCACCGATTACCCGCTGGCGGTATCCGCAATTTGATGTATTTTTTGAGCACAATCTGGTGCTTCACTCAGTAGTGTTGCGCCAGCAGTAACTATTCCGAAGGTGGAATAACCTCGCCTAGAAATTTACGACGCGCCCATTTTGGCAAGGTTCCAACACGAGCGTGATGCAATGAATCGGATTCAATCACAATCAGTGTTAATGTCGAAAACAGAATCGGTAAGAAACCCAGCCCGCCGATAAAGGCAAATACAGCTTCTTTCATCATTCCCATATAGGTATAGCCCAGCCATCCCAGTATGGAAATAATCACTACCAGTACTAAAACGCTGGCAAATAACTTACTCCAGCGTCGGGCAATTTGCCAATGTATATAGAGAAACTCACTATCTTCGCGCTTCACCCGACTGGCACGCCAGAAGGTATATCCCAGGAAACAAAACGAAAAGATCGGTACTAACACCATAAAGCCAAAAAAGCTTCCACCGGTAGCGGCAATCGCGGTGAACAATAAAATGTGATTAACAATTAAATTGGTCAGAAAAATATCGTGCGGCGTGCGTGCCGCATCCCTTTCTGCTTCATTGGGTGTCAAAATTGCCATCAGTTCCTCAAATTTTTCAATATGGCGTCACGGACTGATGCCATGTCGGCATTGACGGTGAGCACTGGTGAACTGCTTTGTTTGATGGCGATATCCGGATCTTTCAAACCATGGCCAGTCAGGGTGAAAACCACCGTACTGCCTTCGGGTATTTTACTGGTATCGATATCGCGTAAAGCGCCGGCCAGTGACGTTGCTGAAGCGGGTTCACAGAACACACCCTCCATTTCAGCCAGCAGTTTTTGCGCGGCAAGAATTTCTTCATCGCTGCATTCATCAAACCAGCCGCCGGATTCTTCTTTAACTTTCCAAGCCATATCCCAGCTTTGTGGATGACCGATACGAATCGCCGTTGCCACCGTTTCCGGATCATCAACCATTTGACCACGCATAAACGGCGCACTGCCGGCAGCTTGATAACCGATCATTTTTGGCCGATTGCCGACAATCGCACCACCGGCATATTTGCAATGCCCCTCACAGTAAGCACACGCTTCAGTGACATGATCACCGCTACCTGACGAATACTCGCAGTAACCAATCCAATGGGCGGTGATATTACCGGCATTACCTACTGGCAGACAGTGATAATCAGGTGCACGACCTAATTCTTCGACAATCTCAAAGGCGGCCGTCTTTTGACCTTGTAAACGGTAAGGATTAATTGAATTAACAATGGTGACCGGTGCGTGATCGGCAACTTCTTTAACAAGGCGCATGCCTTCGTCAAAATTGCCTTTAATTTGAATCACTACGGCATTGTGCATCATCGCCTGGGCCAATTTACCCTGAGCAATTTTGCCATCCGGAATAATAACAAAGGCGGTAATACCAGCGCGCGCCGCATAGGCTGCAGCGGCTGCTGATGTGTTACCGGTTGAGGCGCAGATAATTGCTTTGCTGCCTTCTTCAACGGCTTTGGTCACCGCCATAGTCATACCACGGTCTTTAAATGAACCCGTTGGGTTCAAACCTTCATATTTCACATAAATATCGACATTTTTGCCGATTTTTTTTGGAATATTATTGAGCTTGATAAGCGGTGTATTACCTTCACCTAAACTTATCAAACGGGTGTCATCGTTTACCGGCAGGCGATCACGATAGCGGTCAATCAGGCCGGTATAACGTTTACGAAATGACATAGTTGTTCCTCTTTAAACTTAATGGGCGCTTATCAGCCCAGCGATTCCATACGAATCCGCATGATCGCGACTTTGACGGTATCCAATGCCTCAATTTGGGCAATGGCTTCGTCCATATTTTTTTCAGCAACCGGCTGAGTCAACATAATGATCGGCACCAGCCCTTCATCATCTTCCGGTTGTTTTTGCAAAATGGCTTCGATATTGATGCCCTGCTCGCTGAAAATACGGGTGATATTAGCCAGTACGCCCGGTTTATCTTCAGTCTGAATACGCAGGTAATACGAGGTCACCACATCTGACATCGGCAAAATCGGCGTGTCTTTAATGGCATCTGGCTGGAAGGCTAAATGCGGTACACGATTTTCGGGATCAGAGGTTAAGGCCCGGACAATATCCACAATATCAGCAACGATAGCAGAAGCCGTCGGCTCGGAACCGGCACCAGCACCATAATATAACGTTGGGCCAACCGCATCACCTTTAACAACGACAGCGTTCATTACACCATTTACATTGGCAATCAAACGCCGCTGCGGAATTAAGGTGGGATGCACTCGTAATTCAACGCCTTGCTCAGTTCTCTTGGCAATACCCAGATGTTTGATGCGATAACCAAGCTCTGATGCATATTGCACATCTTCCTGAGAAATCTTGCTAATGCCTTCGGTATAGCACTTATAAAATTGCAACGGAATACCAAAAGCGATTGACGCCATGATGGTTAATTTATGAGCTGCGTCGATACCTTCAACGTCAAACGTTGGATCGGCTTCGGCATAACCCAGCGCCTGCGCTTCAGCCAACACATCAGCAAAATTACGGCCTTTTTCACGCATCTCGGTAAGAATAAAGTTACCGGTGCCATTAATGATGCCGGCCAGCCATTCAATACGATTACCGGCCAAACCTTCACGCATCGCCTTAATAATCGGAATACCGCCAGCAACCGCCGCTTCAAATGCAATGGTGACGCCATTTTCCTGGGCTTTGGCAAATAACTCATTGCCATGCATCGCAATCAACGCTTTGTTCGCAGTAACCACATGCTTGCCGTTTTCAATGGCTTGCATCACCAAATCACGGGCAACGCCAGTACCACCAATCAACTCAACGATAATCTGGATTTCAGGGTCGTTGACCACTGAAAAAGCATCATCGGTCAGATTAATGCCACTCAGATCACAGCTGCGATCTCTATCAAGATCTTTATCGGCAGCGGCATAAATATCAATACCACGGCCGGCGCGGCGACTGATTTCACGGGCGTTACGTTTCAGTACGCTGACCGTACCACTACCAACGGTACCTAATCCGAGAATGCCGATTTTTACTGATTGCACAAGCTACCCTTTTTTCATCATGTCACGAATACCGCGAATGGCTTGACGGGTGCGGTGTTGGTTTTCAATCAAACCAAAACGCACATACTCATCACCATATTCACCAAAACCGATGCCCGGTGACACGGCGACCTTGGCTTCTATCAATAATTTTTTACTGAATTCCAGTGAGCCCATGGCGCGGAATTGCTCTGGAATTCTCGCCCAGACAAACATTGTCGCTTTGGGTTTTTCTACCGGCCAGCCAATACCATTCAGACCATCACATAAAACATCGCGGCGTTTACGGTAAGTTTCAGCAATTTCGGCAACACATTCCTGCGGACCTTCCAGCGCAGCAATAGCGGCCACCTGAATAGGCGTAAACATGCCGTAATCCAGATAAGACTTCATTCTTGCTAAAGCCGCAACCAACGTTGCATTACCTGACATAAAGCCAATCCGCCAGCCCGGCATATTGTAGGTTTTAGATAAAGTATAAAACTCTACCGCCACCTCTTTGGCACCCGGCACCTGCAAAATTGACGGTGCTTTATAGCCATCAAAGCAGATTTCGCCATAGGCCAAATCGTGAATTACCCAGATTTGATGTTCTCGGGCAAAAGCGACGATGCGCTCAAAGAAATCCAGCTCGACGCATTGGGTCGTTGGATTACCTGGGAAATTCAGCACCAGCATTTTCGGTTTTGGCCAGGAGTCTTTTACCGACTTTTCCAGTTCCGCAAAAAAATCCACATCCGGCGTTAGCGGCACATGCCGAATATCGGCGCCGGCGATGACAAAGCCATAAGGATGAATCGGATAAGCAGGATTAGGCACCAGTACGGCATCACCGGGACCAACGGTCGCTAACGCCAGATGTGCCAGACCTTCTTTGGAACCAATGGTGACAATGGTTTCTGAGTCGGGATCTAATTCGACATCAAATTTACGTTGATACCAATCACAAATCGCCTTCCGCAGTCGCGGAATACCACGCGAAACTGAATAACGGTGAGTATCAGGACGTTGCGCCGCTTCGACTAGTTTATCGACGATATGCTTGGGAGCCGGTTTATCCGGGTTACCCATACCAAAATCGATAATGTCTTCACCGCGCGCACGCGCTTTAGCCTTCAAATCATTTACAATGTTGAAAACGTAGGGCGGCAGCCGTTTGATTCTGGGAAATTCGTCGTTCAACTGAATACCTGCAATAAGCTAAAGCGGTTGGCAAACCAAGCAAAATAACTGAAAATCAGCCACACTTCAAATTCATTTAATACAGCGAATTACTATGAGCCAACAAGACCAATTGTACAACAGTATCCTGGCTGATTTGGACAGCGGCAAGCTGTTATTGCCCACCTTACCGGAAGTTGCTTTTAAAGTACGTGAAGTCGTCGATGATCCGAATGCCACAGCAGCCCAACTGGCCGACATTATTATCACCGATGCGGCGTTGTCAGCCCGGCTGCTCAAAGTTGCAAACAGTGTGCTTTATCGGGGCCGTGTGCCGGTGGAATCGGTACAAACAGCGGTTTCAAGGTTAGGTCTGCAAATGGTTCGAAACCTCGTCACCAGTTTGGTGATGGAGCAAATGTTCAAGCCCTCATCCCGCTTACTTGAAAAACGTATGCGCCAACTCTGGGAACACAGCACGGAAGTTGCTGCAATCAGTCAGGTTATTGCCAGCAAACAGCCCACTATCAAAACCGATGAAGCCATGCTGGCCGGTCTTATCCATAACATTGGTGTGTTGCCGATCTTAATGCGGGCGGAATCGACGCCGGGTTTGATTGAAGATGATGTGCGGCTCGACCAACTCATCGATAATTTGTATCCGCGGATCGGTGAAGCCATTTTGAAAAACTGGCAATTCCCGCAAAACCTGATTACCGTCGCCGCCGAACATGCCAATCTTAACCGTAATAGTGGCCCCGATGGCCCGGATTTATGTGACGTGGTGCAAGTCGCTAATCTGCAAAGTTACTTCCCCACCGACAAAGCGCTGGATCCACAAACACGCCATAAAGTGAAAGCGTTTGAAAAATTGGGCATTGATACCGGTATCAGTGTCGTTGAACTGGACGAAAACAGCGAAGAGTATCAGGAAGCATTAGCGATGTTTAAAAGCTTCTGAGTAATAAATCAAAAACGGGCCTGAATGGCCCGTTTTTTTATCCGGATTGATTACCGCTTAATGAGGTTATCAACACTCCAGGCACCACCACCAGCAGTCCATAAATACAAGAACACAAAGCTGAATAATGCTGCCAGTTCACCACCGTTATTCAAAGGCCAGAAACCTTGCGGTGCGTGCACCAGAAAATAACCAACAGCCATCATACCGGACAATATAAATGCCACTGGCCGGGTAAACAGACCTATCAGCAACAAAGCGCCACCAAACAGTTCCAAAACACCAGCGACGCCGCTCAGTGACATAATGTCAAACGGGTAACGTTGTTCAGCCGGAAAGCCAAGGATTTTTTGTGCGCCATGCTGCATAAACAAAAAGGCTGTCACAATCCGCAAAATACTAAGTACCCGTGGTTGCCACGTTGCCAGAAAATTATCCATATTATTCATCCTTATTAAGTTGAAAGCATGTTTGCTGAGCCGCCCCGGGGCTGTTTGATATTACATATTCAGCCTTGCAGGTTATGGCTGAAGCGATAGTAACAAGAAACCGCTTGATGCACACTATTAGCCAATCTGCAACGCTTTTGCCTGGCGACTGATAAACTTGGTCTAAACTTGCAGAATAAAGTTTCGCAATCACCATCTGATGTCACCGAGCAATTTAAAATTGATGATTTGGCAAACGGTTGCCGCCATTCCATACGGCAAAGTGGCTACCTATGGTGATATTGCCAAACGCTGTGGTTATCCCGGGCATGCCCGGTTTGTTGGTACCACCCTGAAAAACTTGCCTGAAAACTCTATGCTGCCCTGGCATCGGATAGTAAAAGCAAATGGCGAACTGGCTTTTCCAGTGGGCACGGATACATTCATCCGGCAAAAAACACGGCTTGAAACCGAAGGCGTGCTATTCAAACAACAAAAAATTTGTCTGAAAACTTACCGCTGGTAGTAATCATCAGAGTTTTCAGTCGTCATCTATCACTGGTGTGGCTTTTTCTGAAGATACAAAAATGACTGCATCCGTCAGTGCCAGCACGTCATGCTCTTCACCGGCTTCGGTAAATAAATAATCATGCTGCGCCAACTCCTGATCGCTAATTTGCACGCTGCCTGAAATCACTAATATCTCTTCATAACCCTCATGTTGGTGTCGTGGAAAACACGCCCCGGCGACCAACCGCACATAGGAGGAGCGACCTCCTTGTTGATTATTACGCAATAACGCCCGCTCAATCCCCTTATAAGGTGTTGCAGTCCAATCTCGAGCAATCGCTCTATAAATTAACATGGTGACACCTCGCCAATGTTGCTCTTCACTGATTTTGTTCAATCTGCCGAGCGCGTTTTGCTACTGAACCGGTGACAAACTGATTTATATTTTGATCAAATTCATCAAGTTGCTGGGGCGTTGTCGGCACACGAGGAACCTCGCTTTCATCATGACTATGTACTTCCGTTGGCGGCGATAGTGATCTCAACGGCACTTTCAGCAACCAGCCAACCAGCAGCAATACCAATAATAAACCAATCAGTTTCACGACAACACCTTAATGTGTAACAGCCATTTATTCATCAACAACCATCTGAAAACCACCATAAATCATCCGCTTACCATCAAAAGGCATATCTTCCATATTCATACTGGTAATACGCGGATCTTTCATAAATTTCGCCATTCCGACATCATGCACCGCTTTTGATGGCCAACTTATCCATGAAAACACCACCGTTTCGTCAGGCTCACATTTGACCGCCATCGAAAACGACGTCAGTGTCCCATCAGGCACCTCATCGCCCCAACACTCAACCAGGCGCAAGGCGCCATATTCTTTAAAAATAACCGCGGCCTCACGAGCATGCTGGATATATTTACGTTTATTATGATTGGGTACGGCGACTACAAAACCATCTATGTATTCCATAGCTTGTTCCCCGCAATTTGATGTTTATTATTCAGCCATTGATATTAATCAGGCTTAATTGCAATTTGCGCCTTTGCAAATTAGGCGTCAAGTTTTGTAAAAGCTGGTTTTGTGTGACGCTTATGCTGTTTTTACGGAATTAACTGGGTTTAAATCTGCCTATGCCTGTTTATCACGCTTTTATGCACAAAAGATAATGTTGAGAAACACAATTTTTTTCACCGCAAAACGTTTATCTGTAGCCGTTTGGTTACTGTTGGCACTGTCGCTTAGTGCCTGCCAAAGTACACCTAAAGTTGCAGTTCACGACCGGGTAGCCGTGTCGCCGCCATTAAGTCAGGCGCAAGCCAAACGGCAAGATCCTTTGCTGACAAAACTCTACCAGCAGTATGAGAAATGGTATGGCACGCCGTATCGGATTGGTGGCAATAGTCGTAGCGGCATTGATTGCTCTGGATTTGTCCAGGCAACTTATCGGGATTTATTCGGCATTAATTTACCGCGCACCACCAGCCAGCAGTTTCGTAGCGGTCCCCATGTCAACCGAGCAGACTTACAGCCCGGCGACTTGGTTTTTTTCCGTCATGGCCGCCATGTGGGCATTTATTTAGAAAATCAAAAATTTCTGCATGCCTCCACCTCTAATGGCGTGATGATTTCTGATATTCGTAATCCTTATTGGACCCGTCACTATTGGCGTTCGATTAGTGTACTGCCAAAAAACCGTACCGGCCGTCGTTAACAGCCACGAAATAACCATCTATGAATCAGTTTGGTATAGCGTGGCATCACCAGATACACCATCAGTAAAACCGCAATACCGGTCACCACCAATGTATCCAAATAGCGGCTTTCCGGCAAACCCATCTCGTGCATAGTCGGCAACACCAGCAGTGGCAAAATCAACACCAGCGGATAAATCGCTGACCATGTCACCAAAGCCTGCTTCCAGCGGATAGGGATTTTAGTATTGGCTTTTTCAGGGGTGAACCAAAAATCCAACCCGCTACTGATATAAAAATCATCGCCTTTAACCAGTAGCGGTGAGACTTTTTGGATCAATTCATTGCGCTGCGCCGACTCCATCCAGCCTCTCAGATGTGATTGTGTATCAAAACGAATAACAATCGTAAAAGTCTCCGTTAAACCAGCAATAGGCCGGATTATCTGCCAATCAAGATGCCCGGTAGCATTTTTACACTGCGGCGCAATCTCATTTAACCAAGCCTCATATTCCGCATGCTTGTTTTTAGCCACTTGATGCGTAATAACCGCAGTTGAGCCTTCAAAATGGCTGTTATCGCTGATCGGCTGCATTTGTTTTTCCGTGAAGTTAAGTTTGACCGATGACTGTGTAAAAATCCGGTCACGGCACATGTTAAATGCGCTGAAGGCCGCATTTTATAAACTTATTCTTTAGCCAAAACAAGGCAGCCATCCAATTTTGCACTATGCGAGAACAATGACTTCTTTTTACGAAACCCCAACTTACGGCTCTAATTTTGATCACTTTAAATCTGCCGTAGTGACTGACCTTAGCTTAGATTTTTATCCGCCAGTTCACTAAGACTACTCATCATGATGGTTGGCTCAAAATCCCACGGATCAAAAATATCGGTTTCATTTCGTTTCAACCATGCCGCGTTCATCCCTGCAGAGAGCGCGCCAATTACATCAAAAGAATTACTCGAAACCAGCCATGTACTGTGCTCTGAAGCACCGCTAGTCTGTAAAAAATACCGATAAACTTCAGGATTGGGTTTAAAGGATTTAATGCTGTCGGTGCTGATAATGTCCGCAAAAAACGTTCTAATACCGGCATTCATCAGCAACACTTCAACGGCCTGTTTTTTGCCATTGGAAAATGCAAACAACTGATGACCATCCGCTTTTAAACGAGATAATCCCGCATCAACATCGTTAAATGCCGGCAATTGACCATAGCTATCGAGCAAAACTTGTTTCTGAAGCACAGAGAGACTTTGCTGATGAAACAGACAGCTATAGTCGAGTGCATTACGCGTGCAAACGGCAAAGTCTTCATAACGCTGCATCAGGCCACGCCGGAAAGCATATTCCAATTGTTTGCTTCGCCAGGTCTGTGAAAATGCCTCAGCCTTATCGCCCACCACTTTTTGCAAAGCCGCTTTAATACCACTGGTATCAATCAACGTGCCATAAACATCAAAGGCAATCGTTACCGGCATGCACTACACCTTAACCTTATAACCGGTCCTGAAAACCCACCAGATAAAAGCCAGAAACGACAATAAAAACGTGGCAATCATTAATAAACTAAGCAGCAAACTCACATCGGCCGTGCCGTAAAAACTCCAGCGAAAGCCACTGACCAGATACACCACCGGATTGAATAAGGTCACCTTTTGCCAAAATTCCGGCAACATATTGATTGAATAAAATGTACCGCCGAGAAACGCCAGTGGTGTCACCACCATCAGTGGGATCACCTGTAATTTTTCAAAGCCATCGGCAAGCAGACCGAGAATAAAACCCAAGAGACTAAAGGTGATGCAGGTTAATAACAAAAAACCCAGCATCCCAAACGGATGCAAGATTGAGTAATCGACAAACAAACGGGCGGTCAACAAAATCAACATCGCTAGAATCACTGATTTAGTCGCTGCCGCGCCGACATAACCGACAACAATTTCAAATGCCGACACCGGTGCTGACAAGACCTCATAAATCGCCCCCGACCACCGCGGCATATAAATACCGAACGAGGCGTTAGACGTGGTTTCCGTCAAGACCATCAGCATGATCAGGCCCGGAATAATAAACGCACCATAACTGACACCGCCAATGTCGGTCATTGCTGAGCCAATCGCCGAACCAAAGACAATAAAGTACAACGAGGTCGATAACACTGGTGAAGCGATACTTTGCAGCGGCGTGCGCCAGCTGCGATGTAACTCCGATAAATAAATGGCTTTAATCGCATACCAATTCATCGTGAGTCCTCCACCAGACTGACAAATATTTGTTCGAGCGTACTTTGTTTGGTTTGCACATCACTGAGTTCAATACCGGAGCGATGAATCG
>DASSWO010000213.1:0-8535 GCA_035704795.1 Methylophaga sp.
TCATATGCTGGCCGATGTGGTGGCAATTATCGGCACCATGGATATTGTATTTGGCGAGATTGACCGATGACCGAAATGCAACTAACCGGCCCGCGTGAGCAATTATTTACCGCTGATATTCGCCAACGATTGGATAGCTGGATCGCTAAATATCCACCCGGTCAGGCACAATCCGCAGTGATTCCGGCCCTGCATATTTTGCAGGAACACCATGACGGTTGGCTCAGTAAACCATTAATGCAGGCGTTGGCAGTATATTTGGATATGGCCGAAATCAGTGTTTATGAAGTGGCGACTTTCTACACAATGTATGAACTGGAGCCAACGGGTCGCCACAAGATCAACTTGTGTACCAATATTTCCTGTCAGCTATGCGGCTCAGAAAAAATTGCCAGTCATCTTCAGCGAAAATTAGGCATTGGTTTTGGTGAAACCACCAGTGACGGTAAATTTACACTGCGTGAGGTGGAGTGTCTGGGCGCCTGTGTCGGCGCGCCAATGTTATTGCTCGACAAACAGTATCACGAGCATTTAACGCCGGCAAAAGTCGATGCCATTCTGGATGGGGTGAAATAATGCAGCAGCTCAATCAGGTCTGTTTCCGAACGTTACATTTTGATCAGCCCTGGACGCTGGAAAACTACCGTAAAGTCGGTGGTTATAAAGTGCTCGAACAAATCCTCGGCGACAAAACCCGCCAGGAAGATATTATTGAGCAAATTAAAAATTCGGCGTTACGTGGTCGTGGCGGTGCGGGGTTCCCAACCGGTTTAAAATGGAGTTTTATGCCCCGCAAAATGCCGGGCGCCAAATATATTGTTTGCAACTCGGATGAAGGCGAGCCGGGTACCTGCAAAGATCGTGATATCATGCGATATAACCCGCATCAGTTGATTGAAGGGATGATTATTGCCGGCTACACCATTGGTGCAGAAGCCGGTTATAACTATATCCGCGGTGAATTTTACGAGCCGATTGAACGCTTTGAACAGGCTTTAGTTGAGGCCCGTGAAGCCGGTTATCTTGGTAAAAATATTCTGGGTAGCGGCTTTAATTTTGAGTTGCATACGCATCCCGGTGCCGGCGCTTATATCTGCGGTGAAGAGACAGCTTTGCTGGAATCACTGGAAGGCAAAAAAGGCCAGCCTCGTTACAAGCCGCCATTCCCCGCAGGCTATGGTTTATATGGCCGGCCAACGACGATTAACAACACTGAAACGCTGGCTTCCGTGCCGGTCATTTTGCAACATGGCGCTGACTGGTTTCATGAACTGGGTACGCCCAATAACGGCGGCCAGAAAATCTTCTGTATGACCGGTCATGTCAATAAACCGGGTAATTATGAAGTGCCTCTGGGTATGCCATTTGCGGAACTGCTTGAATTAGCCGGCGGTGTTCGTGAGGGGCATCAGTTAAAAGCGGTGATCCCCGGTGGTTCATCAACGCCGGTGGTACCTGCCGATGTCATGATGCAAACCGAGATGAGTTATGACGGTATCGGTAAAGCCGGTTCCATGCTCGGTGCCGGCTCGGTTATTGTCATGGATGATTCGACCTGTATGGTTAAAGCGCTGGAGCGCATTGCCTATTTTTATTACGAAGAATCCTGTGGCCAGTGCACACCGTGTCGTGAAGGCACCGGCTGGTTATATCGAGTTATCAATCGTATTGAAAACGGACAGGGACAGCAGGAAGATTTGGACCGGTTGATCGATGTCGCTGAAAATATTAATGGCAATACCATTTGTGCATTAGGTGATGCAGCGGCGGCGCCGGTGATTAGTTTTATCAAACATTTCCGGGAAGAATTTCAGTACCACATCGATCATGGCTGTTGCATGGTAGAACAAGACGAACCGCAGGGGCTGCGTCAATATGGTTAATATTGAAATCGATGGCATCCCACTGAAAGTGGATTCCAGCAGAATGATTATTCAGGCTGCTGATGAGGCGGGTATTGATATACCGCGGTTTTGTTATCACAAAAAACTGTCTATAGCCGCCAACTGCCGTATGTGTCTGGTCGAAGTTGATAAATCCCGTAAAGCCCTGCCAGCTTGTGCGACACCGGTGACGGAAGGCATGAAAGTTTTTACCCATTCCAAAGTGGCCATTCAGGCGCAGCGCGGTGTCATGGAGTTTTTGCTGATCAACCACCCGCTGGATTGCCCGATCTGCGATCAGGGTGGTGAGTGCGAATTGCAGGATTTGTCGCTTGGATACGGTAAAGGTATCAGCCGTTTTTCTGAAGGCAAACGGGTCGTCAAAGATAAAAATATTGGCCCGCTGATTCAGACTGAAATGACGCGCTGTATTCACTGTACGCGCTGCGTGCGTTTTGGCACCGAAATTGCCGGTATCAAAGAACTCGGTGCCACTGGCCGTGGTGAGCATATGGAAATCGGTACCTACGTTGAGCATAGTCTCGCTTCGGAATTATCCGGCAATATTATTGATTTATGTCCTGTTGGTGCACTGACTTCTAAGCCATTTCGCTACAAAGCCCGTGCCTGGGAAATGCAGGCCCATCCATCGATTGCGCCGCATGATGCCGTTGGATCCAGTATTGAGTTGCATGTCCGTGGCAATGAAGTGATGCGAGTGGTACCACGTGATAACGAGTCTGTTAATGAGACCTGGATTTCCGACCGGGATCGTTTTAGTTATCTGGGCCTGAAACATACCGATCGTGCAGATAAACCAATGATTAAACAAGACGGTGTCTGGCAAGAAACCGACTGGCAGACGGCGCTGGAACATACTGTGAATGGCTTGAAAACGGTGCAAGCCAAAAATGGTCAGGATCAATTGCTGGGCTTAATGTCACCCACCGCAACGCTCGAAGAGGGGTATTTATTCCAGAAATGGCTGCGTGGGCTGGGCACGCAGCATATTGACCATCGTCTGCGTTTGCAGTCCGTTGACGATGCCGGAGAAGCCTACTGGCAAAATGCATTAACCATGGCCGATATTGAAGACTGCGATTCGGTGCTGTTGATCGGCAGCAATATTCGTAGTGAAGCGCCGATGGTCGGTCATCGCATTCGTCAGGCAGCGCTTAATGGTGCATTGATAAATGAAATTAATTTTCTGAAACGTGATTTGTTGATGCCGGTGCAACGGCAGTGGTCGGTTAATTCAGACACGCTGCTGCAAATGCTGAAAGGCATTGCGGTGGCGTTGATGAAATTGGAACCGGCCGCCAATGGCGAATGGCAACATTATTTATCCGATATCCGGCCCGGTAGCAGCGAGCAGAATATTGCCATGCAACTGGCCAATGCTACGGCGCCAATACTTGTGGTGGGTGCACTGGCCAACCAGCATCCGCAGGCCGCTACTATTCGCGCGCTGGCCAATCTTATCTGCACTATGAGTCAGGGTGAATTACTGGTGCTACCGGAAGCTAACAGCCGCGCGTTACATCTGGCCAATGTACTACCGGCCAAGCCAAACAGTGAATCAGCAACTGGCTACTGGCAACAGAAAAAACGGGCGCTGGTATTGTTTGATGTTGAACCGGAATTTGATAGCGCTGATCCGGCAACAGCCAGCGCCGCCATGCAACAAGCCGGTTTTGTTGTCGCCATTAATCGTTTTTGGTCAGACAGTATTCGCGATCATGCTGATGTGATTTTACCTTTGGCTGCATTTGCCGAGACTTCGGGTACATTTATTGGCCTCGATGGTCAGTGGCAATCCTTTACCGGTGCGGTGGCGCCGCGTGGTGATTCACGTCCGGGCTGGAAAATTCTGCGGGTACTGGGCAATCTCAGCAATGTGCCGGATTTTGATTATGTCGCCTCAACCGATATCCGTGACGAGATCGCTGATAGTCTGACGGCAGACAAGCAAACCCAAAATGCTCATTTTATCCCGGTTGAACCAGATACTTTTGCTGAAAAATCCGCTGACCATCTTGAGCTGATTTCCGATGTGGCAATGTATCGCACCGATAGTCTGTTACGTCGCAGTGAAGCGTTGCAGCTAACCCCGGAAAACCAGCAGGCGCTGATTGCGAGAATGCATCCGGATACGGCTGAAAAAATGGATTTGGCCGATGCTGAACGCTTGCAAATCAGCCAGGGCGAATGTGTGCTGGAAGTTGCACTGTTGTTAGATAAAGATATTGCGCAGGGCTGTTTATATCTGCCTGGGGCGACACAAAACAGCAGAGAATTGGGCGCTGCTTTTGGTTTAGTGACCGTCAGTCCGGTGGAGGCTTTAGCCGATGCTTGATTGGCTGATCCATGATATTGCCTGGAATATCGGCAAGATTCTGCTGATCATCGTGCCGTTGATGGGCGCGGTTGCTTATCTTACGCTGGCCGAGCGTAAAGTCATTGGTTACATCCAGATGCGTATTGGCCCTAACCGGGTCGGGCCGCTTGGCTTATTTCAGCCAATCGCCGATGGCTTAAAACTGCTGATGAAAGAAGTCATTCTGCCGGCAAAATCCAATTTGTATTTATTTGTGCTGGCACCTATTTTGGCGATAGGGCCAGCTTTGGCGGCCTGGGCGGTGATGCCATTTGACGCCGATTTGATTCTGGCCGATATCAATGCTGGCTTACTTTATATCTTAGCCATTACCTCAATGTCAGTGTATGGCGTGGTCATTGCCGGTTGGGCATCCAATTCCCGTTACGCGTTTTTGGGCGCTATGCGCAGTGCTGCGCAGGTGGTTTCTTACGAAATTGCCATGGGTTTTGCATTGGTTGGTGTGCTGGTGGCCGCTGGCAGTCTGAATCTGGGCGAAATTGTTATGGCTCAATCCGGTGGTTTTTGGCACTGGTACTGGTTGCCGTTGCTGCCTTTATTTGTGGTGTATTTTGTCTCGGGTGTTGCTGAAACCAACCGGGCACCATTTGATATTGCCGAAGGTGAATCGGAAATCGTAGCCGGTTTCCACGTTGAATATTCAGGCATGGCCTTTGCGGTATTTTTCCTGGCCGAATACGCCGACATGATTTTGATTTCGATGCTGGCAGCAACGCTGTTTATGGGCGGCTGGTTATCGCCGTTTGAGGGCATTCCGTATTTAGAGCCGTTATTTGCCTGGGTACCGGGACTGATTTGGCTGCTGATTAAAACCAGTGTGTTTTTGTTTATTTACCTGTGGATCCGGGCGACTTTTCCGCGTTACCGTTACGATCAAATCATGCGTTTGGGCTGGAAGATTTTTATTCCGGTTACGCTGGTGTGGATCGTCATTATTGCTACGATGCAGGTGTTTGATATCGGACCTTGGTTCAGCAAAATTACTGCCGGAGGCGGCTTATGAAACAAGCCGTTATCCATTTTTTCAAAAGCTTTCTTTTGTGGGAGCTGCTGCAGGGTATGCGGCTGACCGGCCGACACTTTTTCTCACGCAAGATCACGGTGCAATATCCGGAAGAAAAAACGCCGCAATCACCACGTTTTCGCGGTTTACATGCCTTGCGTCGTTACCCCAACGGCGAAGAACGTTGTATCGGTTGTAAGCTTTGTGAAGCCGTCTGTCCGGCGCTGGCGATCACCATTGAGACTGAGCCACGAGATGATGGTACCCGCCGTACTACCCGCTACGATATTGATTTGTTCAAATGTATTTATTGCGGTTTTTGTGAGGAATCCTGTCCGGTGGATTCCATCGTCGAAACCCGGGTATTCGAATATCATTTTGAAAACCGCGGTGAAAATATTATGAGCAAGCAGCAGTTATTGGCGATTGGCGATAAATATGAAGCTGAGATCGCCGCAGACAGGGAGGCTGACGCGCCTTATCGCTAGGCCAGTGTTATGGAAAAAATACTGTTTTACTTTTTTGCCGCCATTTTAATCTTTGCTGCGACCATGGTAATCACCGTGCGTAATCCGGTGCGGGCGGCATTATTTTTGGTGCTGGCTTTTTTTACCAGTGCCGTCATCTGGTTGATGCTGGAAGCTGAATTTCTGGCCATCAGTCTGGTATTGGTCTATGTCGGCGCGGTGCTGGTGCTGTTTTTGTTTGTGGTAATGATGCTGGACATTGATCTGGCGCCGCTTAAAGAAGGCTTTGCCCGTTATTTACCGCTGGGCATCATCGTCGCGGCTCTGATTGTTATTGAAATGATTGCTGTGGTCGGGGTCAGTAATTTCGGGCTGGAACAAATACCGGCGCCCACCGATAATGTTAATGCTGACGGTAATACCCGGCGTCTGGGGTTAATGCTCTATACCGTTTACGTTTATCCATTTGAAATTGCGGCAGTGATTTTGACGGTGGCCATTGTTGCCGCCATCACGCTGACGCTGCGACCACATAACCGCAAATTACAGGATCCGGGCAAACAGGTCAGAGTGCGCCGCGAAGATCGGGTACGGCTGGTCGATATGCCGAGCGAGCCACGAGCCGGTCAGGAGAACAAGTCATGATTGCCTTGTCGGATTATCTGATCCTGGCCGCGTTGTTATTCAGCTTGTCGGTGGCCGGTATTTTTCTGAACCGTAAAAACATCATTATTCTGCTGATGTGTATTGAACTGATGCTGCTGGCGGTGAATCTCAACTTTATTGCATTTTCACATTTTCTTGGTGATGCGGCAGGTCAGATATTTGTGTTCTTTATTCTGACGGTAGCGGCCGCTGAAGCGGCCATTGGTCTGGCGATTCTGGTGGTGCTGTTTAGGAATTTAAGCACCATTAATGTCGATGATATCGATAAACTCAGGGGTTAGCCGATGACGCAGAATTTGTTATTGGCAATTGTATTGGCACCACTGCTGGGCAGTGTTTTTGCTGGTTTTTTTGGCAAGCAAATCGGCCGACACAATGCCCATCGCGTAACAATTATTGGTGTTGCCATTGCCTTTGCTTTGTCGGCCTATGTGCTGAAACTGGTACTGGTCGATGGCGAAAGCTATAACGCAACCGTGTACCAATGGTTGCAGGCGGGTAGTTTAAGCATTGAAGTCGGTTTTATGATCGATGCACTGGCCGCGGTGATGATGGTGGTGGTGACTTTTGTGTCACTGATGGTGCATATCTACACCATTGGTTATATGCACGATGATGACGGTTATTGCCGTTTCTTTAGTTATATCTCACTGTTTACCTTTGCCATGTTGATGCTGGTGATGGCCAATAACTTTATGCAGCTGTTTTTCGGCTGGGAAGCGGTGGGGGTGGTGTCGTATCTGCTGATTGGCTTTTGGTATAAAAAACCGACGGCGATTTACGCTAACTTAAAAGCGTTTCTGGTTAACCGGGTCGGTGACTTCGGCTTTTTACTCGGGATTGCCGCCGTGCTGATGTATGCCGGTAGTTTGAATTATGTTGAGGTGTTTAATCAGGTACCGCAAATGGCCGATCAGCAAATCAACATCTGGGGCGACAGTAGTTGGTCGCTGATGACGGTCATTGGTATTTTGCTATTTATCGGCGCCATGGGGAAATCGGCGCAAGTACCGTTGCATGTCTGGTTACCGGATTCGATGGAAGGTCCGACACCGATTTCTGCGTTGATTCATGCGGCGACGATGGTTACCGCCGGTATTTTTATGGTGGCGCGAATGTCACCGCTCTATGAATATTCGGAAACGGCTTTGTCCTTTATTTTAGTGATCGGTGCTATTACTGCCTTGTTTATGGGCTTTCTCGGCTTGATTCAGAATGATATCAAACGGGTCATTGCCTATTCGACGTTGTCACAGCTCGGTTATATGACGGTCGCCTTAGGCGCATCAGCCTATTCAGCGGCAATCTTTCATTTATTTACCCATGCATTTTTTAAAGCTTTGCTGTTTTTGGCGGCAGGTTCAGTGATTATGGCGCTGCATCATCAGCAGGATATCCGGCAAATGGGCGGGCTGAAAAAATATCTGCCGATTACCTACTGGACCAGTTTAATCGGCACCCTGGCATTGATTGGCGCGCCGGGGCTGGCGGGCTTTTTCTCCAAGGATGCCATTATCGAGGCAGTTCATGCCTCGACTATTCCGGGCGCCGGTTTTGCTTATATTGCGGTTATGATTGGTGTGTTTGTCACCGCGCTATATAGTTTCAGATTGTTGTTTTTGGTATTCCACGGCAAGGAACGCTTTGATGCTCATGGTCATCCACCGCATGAATCACCCAAAGTTGTGACCATCCCATTGATTTTATTGGCGATCCCATCAGTGCTGGCCGGTTACTTGATTGGCTGGATGGTATTTGGCGACTGGCTGGCCGATTCTATTATGGTGATGCCGGAACATGATGTATTGGCGACATTGGATTACCACGGCGTGTGGGGTTTTTTGCTGCATGGGCTGCAAATGCCGCCATTCTGGCTGGCGTTGGCTGGTGTGGTCACCGCCTGGTTTTTGTACATAAAACGCCCGGATCTGCCCGGCAAAATCCAGCAAAAAACCATGTGGCTGTGGCGGATTATGGATAACAAATATGGTTTTGACAGTTTTAATGAAAAAGTTTTTGCTGGCGGTTCACGAGGTTTAGGCCGTCTGCTGTGGAAAATCGGGGATATCCGGCTGATTGATGGCCTGGTCGTTAATGGCAGTGCCCGTTTAGTGGGGA
>DASSWO010000254.1:0-6308 GCA_035704795.1 Methylophaga sp.
ACATTCCATAGTGACGCTCAATATCCTCAGTGAGCATACGGCCACCGAAGGTTTGTTCACGGGTAAAGACAATTTTGCCATCGACCAGAACATGTAAAGTAGTGACCGTCGCACCGACATCTGCGACAGCAACGGTTAAGCCCTGACCATGATGCGGTAACTGTTCGGCAATCAACGAAAAAGCGTTTTCCATCGTATACGCCTCGACATCGACCAATTTTGGTTTCAAACCAGCTTTTTCGATGACTTCAGTACGAGCGTCTACATTTTCACGGCGCGAGGCGGCCAGCAGAACATCCAGGGCATCAGCATCAATTGCTGAAGTGCCTAATACTTCAAAGTCGAGGCGAACTTCTTCGAGCGGATAAGGAATGTAATTTTCGGCCTCAAGCATGACATTTTCTTCAAGCTCACGTTCCGATAATGAGGCGGGGAATGACACTATTTTGGTTATTGCGGCATTCGCCGAGACTGCGACAGCCGCTTCCCGTGCTTTTGAACCAGCGCGTTTAATTGCGCGTTTTATAGCACCGGCGACCTCATCACCGTTTTCAATGCGACCTTCAACAACCGCGTTAGCGGGCAAGGGTTCGACTGCATAGGACTCAACCAGGTAGCGGTCGCCCTTTTTATGCAGCTCCAGTATTTTTACCACTGATGAGCTGATATCTATCCCTAGCAGTGGAGATTTTTTCCGTCCAAACATGACTCGCCTCAATTCCGGTCGAACCGATTCAAAAGCAGCACTTACCTGTGTTAGTTAAAGTAGTTTATTAACTATTGGCGAGATGTCAATAAAAAATGCTCTTTAACCACTATCCGCACTGTGCACTGGTTTTATCTTTCGCTTATATATACTCTAGTAACACTTTTTTTGCGATCCTGAAATACCTCTATGCCAAGATTTTTTTTCCGTCTGTTCAGCGTGCTGTTTACATTGTTTTTTGTGGGTGTGGCAAGTATCGCTGTCATTTACTTTTTATTAGCGCCTAAATTACCTGATGCTGAAGAACTTCGTAAGGTACAGCTGCAGATTCCGCTGCGGATCTACAGCAGTGAAGGCCTGTTGATGGCCCAGTTTGGTGAGAAGCGGCGTATCCCAGTTGAGTTTGAGTCCATCCCACCACAACTAATTGATGCTTTTCTGGCCGCTGAAGATGACCGTTTTTTTGAACATCCTGGTGTCGATTATCAGGGCCTCATCCGTGCAGCTTATTCTTTAGCTATCACTGGCGAAAAGACCCAAGGCGGCAGTACCATTACGATGCAAGTAGCCAGAAACTTTTTCCTGAGCCGTGAAAAAACCTACTTACGTAAACTCAATGAGATCATTCTGGCACTGGAAATTGAACAAACACTGTCTAAAGAGGAAATTCTCACCCTATATCTGAATAAGATCTATCTTGGTAGTCGCGCCTATGGGGTTGGTGCTGCCGCTGAGGTCTACTATGGCAAAACGCTGGATCAAATGACTCTGGCCGAAATGGCAATGATTGCCGGTCTGCCCAAAGCACCATCCGCTTCTAACCCTATCGCCAATCCCGAAGGGGCTTTGCAACGACGAAATTATGTATTGAGCCGTATGTTGGATGTCGGCTTTATCAACGAACAGGAATATCAAGTCGCCATCGATGAGCCAGTGACTGCTCGCTATCACAGTCGGGATATTGAAGTATATGCGCCTTATGTAGCAGAAATGGTTCGAGTCAGCTTAATTGAAGAATATGGTGAAAGTTTATATACGGACGGGATTAAAGTATACACCACCATTAAAGCTGCACATCAGGACGCAGCCACTGAGGCATTGCAAGATGCATTACTGGCCTATGATCGACGTCATGGTTATCGTGGTGCCATCGACAAAATTGAATTCACTGAGATACCTGATGCCGAGAAAGCAGAAGAAATGCTCGATGCTTTTCAATCTGTTGACGTGCTCCACCCTGCACTCGTATTAGCAACAAATGATGAGAGCGCTGAGGCCAGTGTTTATATTCGTCGTATCGGTGAAATCAGCCTGCCGTTTTCAGCAGTCTCTTGGGCGCAGCCTAAGCTCAGCACCAATAGTCTTGGCAAAAAACCACAAAAAATCAGTGATGTCATTACCAAGGGCGATGTGATCTATTTACGTCAGGATGACGAACAAAACTGGCAATTAGCTCAGATCCCGGAAGCTGAAGGTGCTTTGGTGGCTTTATCACCAGATGACGGTGCAGTGACCGCATTACAGGGTGGTTTTGATTTCTTTCACAGTAAATTCAATCGCGTACTGCAATCGAATCGTCAACCAGGGTCCGGGTTTAAACCATTTATTTATTCTGCTGCCCTGGAAAAAGGCTATAGCACTGCCAGTATCATTAATGATGCGCCGGTAGTATTTGACGACGTCGGCTTAGAAAACGTCTGGCGTCCAGAAAATTATAGTGGTCAATTTTACGGTCCGACACGTCTGCGTGAAGCATTAATACATTCTCGAAATCTGGTTTCCATTCGTTTGGTGCGCGATATTGGTATCAATTATGTCATTGATTATGCACAGCGCTTTGGCTTTCAACCAGAGCAGTTACCGAATAATCTATCGCTGGCACTCGGTAGTGGAAGCGCTGCGCCCATTGATATGGCGACAGCTTATGCCGTTTTCGCTAATGGTGGTTATCGGGTTGAACCTTACTTCATCAAACGTATCGAAGATGCTGATGGCAATATCATTAGGACGGCAGAACCTTATACCGTGTGTGAAACTTGCACTACACCAAATGAATATTCTGACAGCATTGACACTGAACACACTTTGACCAGCAATTCTGCGAGGGAGATTAAGCCTGCGGAGCGCATTATTACGGCACAAAATGCCTATCTGATGAACAGTATGCTGCGTGATGTAGTACGGTTTGGCACCGGCCGCCAGGCTATGAGTCTCGGCCGCAATGATTTAGCGGGTAAAACCGGCACCACTAACGATCAGGTTGATGCGTGGTTCAATGGTTATAATCCGGAATTGGTTGCCATCAGTTGGATTGGCTTCGATAATCCGCGAAGTCTCGGCCGCTTTGAAACTGGCGGCCGCGCGGCATTGCCGATGTGGATAGACTTTATGCGTGATGCGCTTCGCAATGTACCAGAAGAGGAGTTTATTCCACCAAGCGATATGGTGACCGTCAGAATTAATCCCGAAACCGGCTTACTGGCCAGAACTGACAACGAAGAGGCCATTTATGAAACCTTTCGGGCCGACGAGGTTCCGGCAGCAAGTAGATCACAATCCTATGGTGGCAGCAGCTCCGGCGAGGATGATTCTCTCATCGAACTTTTCTGATTGACGCAGGTTCATCAACGAACCTGCTTGGCCAACTCACCTGCCTGCAATTGTTCATCGGGGTAATCGCCATTCAGTAATTTTAGCTGCAGCAAAGGACTGTTACTGATACGGGAATTTTGTGCCCATTTGGCATAACTATCCGCTGCAGTTACACGTACCACTTCAATACGTTTGGCCTGAGCAAGTTGACGCTCATCATCACGCAAAGCATGCAAACTGGACGCCGTTGCCAAAAATGCCTGATCAAACTGACCAAAATTGCTGTTATCTTTGGCACCGCCTATAAAGATATAGGCTTGATCACGAAGGTAAATCACCGCAATACGCAGTAATTTTCCTTCTTGTTCGGTAATACCGGTATAACCTTCTAGACCATTCGTATCGAAGCTGCGACCCTCGCGTAGATTGCTAACGTTCATCCGATCACGAATAAACTCGGCCGGTGTTTGCTTAAGATTAAGATCGCTGGCGCCCATTTCGATAAATGCCTGACCCTGCGGCGCAACGGCTTGCAAACTGCCAGGATTGTTCTGGATATACCAGTCTTGCGGAAACTGCAGCGCAAATTGCATTTCAGCATGATAAAAATTGTTTCCCGAACGAATCCCTTGCTGCTCGCTGTCACCAAACACCATACCATCTATGCTTGCCATATAGGCTTCTTCAGCGATTTCACCACCGGTAGTCGATAAATATTGGTCGGCTGCTTTTACTACTTCCTGAAGACGAGTGTCATTATCCGGATGGCTTGAGAAAACACCGTGGTAACCTTGTGATTCCTGACCTTTCCTTTTGGCCTCAGCTTCTGCAAACATGGATTGATCTTTCAGCACCCCGATAACTTCAATCATTGCCTGCGGATCGTAGCCGCTTTTCGCCAAATATTCGGCGCCCAGTCGATCAGACTCCAACTCATGCTCACGTCCATAACCACTGAGTAGTGCGCCGCCAAGCATATTAAAAATATTCTGAGCACCGGCGTTGCGTAGTCCCGGCAAAAACAACGAACCCAACGTATAACCCAGACTGGCAGCCTGCGCAGCACTTTGCTGGCGAACACCATGACGCGCTGTAACGTGACCAATTTCATGGCCCAGCACAGCTGCCAATTCAGCTTCTGAGTTTAGATATGCCATCAAGCCACGGGTAATATAAATATAGCCGCCGGGCAGTGCAAAAGCATTAACCACGGGCGAGTCAAGGACGGTAAACCGGTAAACCAAATCTTTACGATGACTGACCGCGGCAACCCGCTCCCCAACATTCTGAACGTAAGCCTGCAGAGCTTCGTCTTCGTAACGACCATATTCTTTAATAATTTGGGGATGATATTCCCGACCCAGCGCCAGTTCTTTATCTTCGCTAATCATCACGAAGTCTTGCTCGCCGGTTACCGGATTTTGTGCACAGGACATCAGTCCCAAAAACAACAAAGCCCCTGCCGGTCGGCAGAGGCTTTGAAATCCCCATGTTTTTGAAACAAAACGCCCAAAAAGATGATGGATAGTATTCATACGGGCATTGCCCCTTTGTTTATTTTCCGTATTTTTGACGGAATTTATCAACGCGACCAGCACTGTCCAGCATTTTTTGTTTGCCGGTATAAAACGGGTGACATTCTGAACAAACATCCAGTGTCAGATCACCAGCGCGGGTGGAACGGGTTTTGAAGCTGCTACCACAACTGCAGGTAACATTGATTTCACTATACTCTGGATGGATATCCGCTTTCATATTTTTTCTCGCACAATTAGGTTTGCCAAAACACACTGCAGGCGTTTGCTGCTTTAGAACCGCGTTATATTACTGATCCATCCATTATTCAGCAAGTTTAATTTGGCTGAATCTGACAGTAGATCATTAAACAACGCGCTCTGCCACCATCATTGCCCTATCGCGGAACCCCTGCGACACATCACCGAGGCCTGACTCTTCGCGGTAAATTCGAACAGTTAAATCAGCAAACAAACTTAACAATTCATTCTCCGCCAACAAAAAATCCGGGTTAGTGGGGCCCCGTTCTGCGGTTTTATGCAGACACCAGGTTTGATAAAACAATAAACCACCGGGTTTTAAAGCATTGATTAAAGCCGGCGCCAGCGATCTTTCGAGAAAGTAACTCACCACTATCACGTTATATTGCTCAGCAGACGGTGGCGTTATCATTACGTCACAAACTTCAGCATTGATTTCTACCCCCGACTGACGTGCCGTTTGTTGTAGCTGTTGAATGGCGACCGGTGAAATATCCTGCGCCGTCACGTTTAAACCTGCCCGTGCCAGCAATATTGCATTCGCTCCTAGACCGCAGGCCAAATCCAGCGCAGTCCCTGTTTTCGGCAATAAATGCTGATTTTGCGCCAATACTTCTGCGGCATTGGGCAATTCATCCCGACATTGTTGATAGCGTCGATCCCATTTTGCCTGGCTTTCCGACATTAGCGTCGCCAAAATGCAGGCGTGAGCAACACCAAAAGCGTGAAAATTTCCAGACGGCCCAGCAGCATCGCCACACACAGAATCCATTTCGACGTGTCATTGATACTGCCAAAATTAGCCGATACCTCACCCAACCCAGGACCAAGATTGTTCAGACAAGCGGTGACCGCCGAAAATGATGTCACGACATCTAAGCCAGTCGACATTAACGCCAAATGCATAATGGTGAAACAAAACACGTATAACGCAAAAAAGCCCCATACCGCACCAACGACTTTGGCCGGTAATGCCTTACCATTAACCCGGATTGCAAAGACGCCGTTAGGGTGAATCAGTCGTAATACTTCACGGTAGCCTTGCTTAAACAAGAGCATAACGCGAATAACTTTCATACCACCGGCCGTAGAAAAGGCACAACCACCAATATAACTGGCAAATAACAATAAGATTGGGAGAAACCCAGGCCAGTAGGCAAAATCCGCCGTAGCAAAGCCAGTGGTCGTGCCAATTGACACGGTTTGGAAAATCGCTTGCCGCGCCGCCAATGTCG
>DASSWO010000260.1:0-4056 GCA_035704795.1 Methylophaga sp.
TGTAACAAACTGATCTCGGGATCAGTAATGCCATCACTGATAGTCTCTACCAACTGATCGAGATTTTGATAAATCTGCTGCGTCAGCTGTAATTCATCACTATTCAAAGTCTTTTGCTGACGGTGCAGTTCCCTGAGCGTCTGATCTAACTCGGTGGCAATCAGGGCGACTGGCATCACGCCGGCAATATTGGCACAGCCTTTTAATGAATGAGCAGCACTTAATTGTGACTTATCGATGCAATCACCGACATGCATACTATGGCCACTTTCAGTTAAGGTCAGTATGTGCTGGCGGGCTTCACTTAAGAAAATATCCAGTAATTCGGCATCTTCATCCACACTATTGTCAGCTTCAGCTAACGTTTGAATAAAGTATTCAACGGAAGTGTTGTGATCTGTGGACTTGGTTAATTGATTTTGTAGGTATAAATCAACAGCGGTTAATGGTTTGCTGAACGATTCATTAGCCGATTTTGCCTGGTCCAGCAAATAACGATCTACCGACGTTAATGGTTGTTCGCCATCAACGTCATTGTCTGGTGTAACCGTTGTGGGACTTTCAGGTTCGCTGTTGGATTCAGGTATAACTAAACCGGTTGTTTCTAAACCATTGCGTAGTTGACCCGCTTGTGCTGACAATTGCAGGGCTGCCTGACTGGTTTCCATATCGCCATGACTGAAACGGTTAACCAGATCGACAACGGCGGGTGGCGCGTATAGCATGACTTCAGTCAGCTTTTCAGTATCAACGCTGAGGCCTTCCAGCACACGATTAAGCAAATCTTCTACAGACCAGGCCAGGTCACCCACGGCCATCGCGCCGGCCATACGACCGCTGCCTTTCAGCGTATGAAAATGCCGGCGGATATCCCCCAGTATTTGCGGATCATGTTCTTGTTGCCAGTTGGGAATTAACTGATTTAATTCAGTAAGAACTTCGTCGGCTTCTTCTAAAAAGACTTCAGCGATTTCCGGATCAATACCTTCGGCAAAACCTGCCGGTTCGCTTGGCGATTGCAGTTGTTCACTGAGTGAGTCCGCCACCGACAAAGGGTTTTCCCAATCCGCAAGCGACAACTCATTGTCAGATTCTTCGGGAGCAGGAATATCAGCCAAATCGATATAAAGGGCATCTTCTGGTTCTGGCGTTGGATCATTGTCAAAACTGAAATTGATGCTTGCGTCACTATCATCGACGGGCGACCAATCATTATTGTTGTCATCAGACAAGGATAATTCGCTAGCTTCGGTTTCGGTTTCGGTTTCGGCTTCGACCAGTGCTTGCATATCATTCTTATCAAGAAAACTTATGCGCGCTTCGTCGGGAATAGCTTGTTTTTGAAGATATAAATCAACCGAAGTCAGCGGTTTGTCTGACTGCGATGTTGTTGAGGCAGCTTGTTGCGCTAAATACCGGTCTACTGACGTCTTTGGTTTTTCGGCACGGGCAATATACCGTTCCACACTGGTTTGAGGTGCTGACGGTGGTTCCGTGATGGGGTCAACCGCATAAGTCTCTTGGTCATTAACGATATTGGTAGGGAGCTCTTCACCGAACTGGGCGAGGATAAGCTGGGCATTATCGATTAACTGTACAGAGGAATGACCGTGTTGCTGGATTGATTCCATATACAACTCAGCTGCCGATAAGATCTCGGCCAGTTGCTGAATCGCAGTTGGCTTTAATTCTTGATCAAAAGGAGCCGTTTGTAGTTTGCGGACCGTATCATTCAACAGATCGGCTGCGGCACTGAGATTTAGCATCTCCAAACTGCCAGTGATTAACTGCAGTCCATCGCAGGTACTACCGATAAGCTCGCTGGAAATATCACCTTGCTGTGAGGCAATAGTCAGATTTTCTTTAATATTACCCAGTTCGAACAAACATTCCTGAACGACGGCCTGTTGTAATTCGGTACTGTCGATACCTGGCTTATCGCTGCCATGTTGGCGCAATTGCACTTCCAGTTGAAGCAGACTGTCTGCAAGTTCTGCCAGCGTTTGATTTGTGCTATGCGGCGCTTGCTCAATAAGGTTGGCCAGCTGTTGATGTTGTCTGTGTAATAGCTCGCTTGCGGCCGATTGATTGAGCAGTGCCAAAGTGTCAGCCATATTAAGCAGTTGCTGATTAATATCTGCCAATATAGCCGCTGCATCTGGCGCAGATTGCTCAAAAGTATCAATCTGCGTTTTCAGCTTTTGTAATTCTTCGAGTAGCGCGGTGTGCGCATCGGTTAACGCATTATCACTGATGCCGTAAATGGCTTTTTGCTGATCAAAAAAGCTCAGTTGATAGGTGTTTTTCAGGTTGCTGACCAAAATCCCGCTACTGCTGGCACGCGCCACAATCAATAACGATTGTTGCAGCAGGCTTTCCGGAAACACTGGTAACAAAGCATCTTCGCCTTGTTCGCTGACGATTTTTACCGGTGATGACAATTTGCCAAGCAATTGTTTGATATCGGCTTGTATCGATAAACCACGTTGTAACAATGCTTCAAGCAACGCTTCGGCGGCCCACCACAGTTGGGTGACTTTTTCCTGATGACTGGCAAGGCGCAGGTAATTAAAAATGCCGCGCATTTTACGTAGACTGCCATCGTCTGCCTGTTGTAGCCAGTTGAGCAGCAAACGCTGGTAGGCAACCGCCAGTTGATTTGCTGCAATATCTATCGTGGGCGGTGTACGATGTGGATCCGGACGCACAAATTCTGGCAAGTTTATTGTGGTCTGCGGATGAAATAAATCCTGTGGCCGGTACGGTGCCTTCTGGCGGATTTCTCTTAATTCATTGATGCTTTCAATCAGACAAAGAGGATGATCTGGAAACGACTCATTGAGTAATTGCAGATAATTGGGCAGTAATAACAGGCTGCGCAGCAGCGTTTCTTTGGCAGCATCGGCGTTGGCTAACGTAGGTTCCCGAAGCTGCTGGCAAAGCGCCTGCATTTCGCCGGTGAGCATTTGCGCACCATTGAGGTTGAGCATTTGCAGCGTGCCATTGGCCTGATAAAGCTGCTCGACACAATTCAACAGCGCCGTGTTGTCGTTGTTATCGATAAAGGTTTGCAGCGCCTGCAAGGCGATGGCAAGCGACTTTTGCAGCTCAGCCTGCACCCACATTAATGCGCTGTAATTACCTTTTAAAAATTGAGCCATCGGGCGTCTCCGCAGTCAGCGTCCGGATTAAGGCAGTTTGAAACCTGACACCGATTTGCGCAGCTCATTGGTTAATTCAAGTAATCGGCCGATCGCCGCCGCACTCTCATTGGTACCGGTTGATGTTTGCATAGTGATTTCCTGAATAACGCTCATGCTTTCTGAAGTACTGACCGCAGCCATTGCCTGTTGTTTGGCGTTATCAGAAATATTGTTAATTAACTCTGCCAATTGCTGGGAAACGGCTTCAATTTGCTCCAGAGACGCACCGGCATCCTGTGACAAACGTGCCCCGGATACCACTTCGGAGGTGCTTTGCTCCATAGAGCTAATCGCTTCGCTGGTATCGCTTTGAATGGTTTTTACCAATGCATCGATCTGCCGGGTGGCATTACCGGAGCGTTCCGCCAGTCGTTGTACCTCATCGGCAACCACAGCAAAACCACGACCTGCCTCACCGGCCATTGCTGCCTGAATGGCGGCATTCAGTGACAAAATATTGGTTTGTTCGGCGATGTCGTTAATCAGTTCAACAATCTCACCGATTTGCTGGGAGCTTTCGCCAAGCCGTTTCATCCGTTTAGACGTTTCCTGGATCTGCTCGCGGATAGTATCCATTCCATTAATGGCTTTTTTAACGGCGCTGTTACCCTGCACGGCCAGACTGACCGATTGTCGGGCGACTTCCTGTGATTGGCTGGCATTATCCGAGACCTGCTCGATGGACGCCGCCATTTGAGTAATCGCCGAACTCACCTCGGTAATTTGATGGGCCTGATGTTCACTGGCATCTGTTAAATGCAGGGCGGTTGCTTGCGTTTCCTGAGCAGCCGATGCGACTTGCAGCGTTGTCGAGTTGATTTGTTCAACCAGACTGCGTAATGCATCAATGGTG
>DASSWO010000039.1:0-5449 GCA_035704795.1 Methylophaga sp.
GCGCATGCCGGCAAAGTGATTGGTCTGCGCGGCGCTTGCGGTAATAATCTGCAACATGTTGATGTTGATATACCGATTGGCCTGATGACCTGTGTCACCGGTGTCTCGGGTAGCGGTAAATCAACGCTGATTAATGAAACGCTGTTGAAATTAACGTCCAAAACGTTAAACGGTGCTTCTGATGAACCGGCGCCGCACACCGAAATTCTGGGTTTGGATCAGCTTGATAAAGTCGTCGCGATTAATCAAAGCCCGATTGGCCGCACGCCGCGTTCTAATCCAGCTACCTATACCGGTTTATTTACGCCGATCCGTGAATTATTTGCCGGTACACCAGAAGCCCGCTCACGTGGTTACGGGCCGGGGCGGTTTAGCTTTAACGTCAAAGGCGGTCGCTGTGAAGCCTGTCAGGGTGACGGCCTGATCAAAGTTGAAATGCACTTTCTCCCAGATATCTATGTGCCATGTGATGTCTGCAAAGGCCAGCGTTATAACCGCGAAACCCTGGATATCCGCTACAAAGGTAAAACCATCACTGAAGTGCTGGATATGACCATTGAAGATGCCAATGTATTTTTTGAAAATATCCCGGTAGTCGCCAAAAAGTTGCAAACATTGATTGATGTTGGTCTTACTTATATCAAGCTGGGACAGAATGCGACGACGCTTTCCGGTGGTGAAGCGCAGCGGGTCAAACTGGCCAAAGAGCTGTCAAAACGCGATACCGGCAAGACCTTATATATTCTCGATGAACCGACTACCGGCCTGCACTTTTTTGATATCGAACAATTGCTGAAAGTACTGCATCACCTGCGGGATCGCGGCAATACAATCGTCGTTATTGAACACAATCTGGATGTCGTTAAAACGGCTGACTGGATCATCGATATGGGACCGGAAGGCGGCTCTGGTGGTGGCAAGATCATCGCGGTTGGCACGCCGGAACAAGTGGCGCAAGATAAGCATTCGCATACCGGTCATTATTTGAAGCAATTACTAAAATGAGTCTGGAACAGGAAATAAAGTTATCGGTCAGCGGTGCGCCGCTGGATTTGCATGCGCTGGACTGGTTGCAGGACAAAGTAACCAGCCGCAAAACCCAATCGCTGCGCACTGATTATTTTGATACGCCCAATTTCACATTGCGTGACAGGCGTATCGCGCTGCGGCTGCGTAAAGTTGAAGGTCAGTGGCTACAAACGGTTAAAAATGCCGGTCAGGTTAAAGACGGCCTGCATCAGCGTGAAGAGTGGGATCAGCCGTTATTGAGCGGAGAGTTTGATAAAGCGCTGCTCAGACAAACACCGCTGGCACCCATCGTTGATGACACGGGTCTGTGGAATCAATTGCGCTGTATTTTCAGTACTGAATTCACCCGCGTTACCTGGGATCTGGATATCGACGGCACCCATATTGAACTCGCTTACGATCAGGGCCGGGTCAAAACCGCTGATGCTGAAACGCCGATTCACGAAGTAGAGTTGGAATTACGCCACGGCGATTTGGAAGTTTTAAAACAATTTGCCCGGGAATTAAAGCAGCATCTGCCTTTACAGGATAATCCGGTTAATAAAGCGCAATTGGGTTATCAATTGTTGAAAACGGATTAATGCAGCGACCAAAAATCCGGCGCATAATCAAATTGTAATACTCATGGCTTTTTATCTTTCAGCATAGCTCAGAGGCTGGATGTTAACGATAAATAAGCTTTATATTTCATTAAGTTAAGCCTTTCAGGAGTAGCAAGATGAAGCAGAAATGGATAGTGGTCGCCGAAAGCAGCCGGGCAAGAATCTTTGCCGTCGACAGTAAGAATCAGCCGTTAATTGAAATTGATGACATGGTAAATCCGGCCAGCCGGGTTATGAACCATGATTTGGTATCAGACCGTCCGGGGCGCAATTCTCGGGGCTCTAGTCAACATGTGCTGGAACCACACAGCGATCCACAAAAATTACAGGCACAGCGTTTTGCCCAGTCACTGAGCGACAGGTTAGAAGCCGGCCGGGTCGGTGGTGATTTTAATGATTTGGTGATTGTTGCACCGTCAGGATTTATGGGCTTATTACGTCAGCAGATTGGCCATACCACGCAAAAACTCATTAGCCATACACTGACCAAAAACTTGATCCAGAAATCAGAAGCACAGATTAGAAACTACGTTTACACCTGATACGAGCCTAGCGGGCTGACAGACCACGCTGACTTTCAAATTTCCAGGTGCGGATGATGGTCAGCATATCGTTGCCCTTAAGCACATTATCGGGGATGTTGGCATAGGGCGCGCCAAGGCGGACGATTTTGATAGCGGCATCGTCGAGCACTTTATGTCCGGATGATCGAGAAACGACAATACCATCGGTCGGGACACTGCCGTCAGGACGAATATCCACTGATAACATCAGACTGCCGTTAATGCCTTTATCTCGAGCTTCCTGTGGATAATTCATATTGCCGATACGCTCGATTTTCATTTCCCAGGCACGCATATATGCAGCGGCTGCGAATTCTTTAGTTGCTGCAGAAATTCGCCGTTTTTTCGGCCGTTCGCTGAACGCTTTGCTACTTTTGGCCAATTGATCCTGCAAACTGCTGATTTCACTGCGTGCCTGTGCCATCATTTGCTGGGCACTGGGGCGTTGCGCGGCGGGTTCGGCAACTTGTTCGGCAGATTCCAGTGCTTCAGTCTCGGCCTCAGCACTTTCTACCTGACGCTCGGCGGTTTTACGGGTGATTTTTTCATCAGCAATTTCCGGCTCGGGTTCAGGCTCGTGATCTGGTGCCGGTTCCGGTTTGGGCTCAGGCACAGGTTCAGTAACCGGTTCGAGTTCTGGTAATACTGCTGGCGGTGCCATCAATGGCACCGGCTCCAAAGGTTCAACTTCGGCCATTTCCACCGGTGGTGACGAGGTCGGACTGTCCTCTGCTAACGGTATCGGTAAATCGGGTGTTGGTTCGGGCGTTGGTGTATCCAGTTCACCGCCGCCTTCGTTATCGGCCTGTGCCAGGAAATCAGCTTCTTCAGGCGCTTTTAAGGTTTGCTGTTTAACCAGCGTAATATCCAAGTTGTTAACCGGTGCATTGGTCGGCGACGAAAACACATTAAAACTGACGCCGAGGATCACAGCAACGTGAATGATCACCGAAAATAGCAAGGTGAAAATCAGACGGTCGTTGCTGTAGTTATCCATAAAATCAGCTCAAATCAACGAATTTCGCGTAACACCGGCTCATCCTGATAATTGATGAGTTTGACTCTTTCTGCCATCGCCGGACTCATTTCCAGAATGCCTTCATCGGTCATCAACATGACATGTTTTAAGCCCAGTTTGGCGGCGAGTTGTGGCCAATCATCGCCAGCAACAAATAATGCCGTCGCCGAAGCATCGGCACGCGCCGCATTGCTATCAATGACCGTCACCGACATTGCCTGATCTGCCGGGTAACCGGTACGGGGATCCATGATATGCGGATAACGTTTGCCTTGGTATTCAAAGTAACGTTCATAATCACCGGAACTGAAGACACTTTCATCATCTTGAACGGTAACTGAGGCCAATACACCATCTTGACGGGGATGACGAATGCCGATATTCCACGGCCGATTACCATGTTGACCGATGGCCCGTAAATCACCACCAATATTAACAATCGCATTATCTATATTTTCGGCTTTCAATACTTTAATCGCCGCATCTACCGCATAGCCTTTGGCGAATCCACCAAATCCTAGTTTCGCCATCGGATTAATGCTGTGCAATTGGCCGTTCTCGATAACAATATCGTCCATGGTCGGATTGGCTGCCAGCCATTCATTAATTTCAGTCTGGGTAGGCGGTGGCCGTGATGTAAACCAATCATCCTGTTCGTAACCCCACAAGGTAAATAACTGCCCGGCCGCGGGATTAAATAAGTGATTACTGTCACGCGCCAATTGTTGCGCCTGTCCAATAACGCCGGCGACATTGTCATCGACAGCAATTTTTGCCCCCGTGGAAATTGCGTCATTAATGCGGGTCAAAACGCTGGGTTGCCATGCGTGCCATAAATTATTAACGTCAGAAAATGTTTCTTCCAGCTGGCTTACAGCCCGCTCAAATGTTGCTTCATCTTCACCATAAATACTGATATCGATTTCAGTCCCAAAGGCATAAATTTTGGCAGTTTGCGCCGGCTGTTCACCGCAGGCGGTGAGCAGGCACAGACAGAGCAAAATTAAACTCATCAAGCGCATAATTGTTTCTCAATTGCAGTCATTAAATCACCAGCAATATCTAAGTTAAACAAGCGATCCAGTTCACGAATACAGGTCGGGCTGGTGACATTAATTTCGGTCAGATATTCACCGATGACATCGAGGCCAACAAACAGCAGGCCTTTTTCACGTAGTTTGGGACCAACCTGACTGCAAATCCAGCGATCCCGTTCAGTCAGTTCACGACCTTCGGCACGGCCGCCAGCTGCTAAATTACCACGGGTTTCGCCATCAGCTGGGATCCGCGCTAATGCATAAGATACCGGCTCACCATTAATCAGCAAAATACGTTTGTCGCCATCTTTGATAGCTGGCAAATACTTCTGCACCATCACTGATTTGCCACCGTTTTCGGTCAAGGTTTCGACAATGACTGAAAAATTCGGATCGCCCTGCATTACCCGGAATATCGAAGCGCCGCCCATGCCATCCAGCGGTTTAATAATCATGTCACCGTACTCTGCCTGAAATTCGCGCATCAGCGATTTTTGCCGGGTCACCAGTGTCGGTGGACAGCACTGTGGAAACCAGGCGGTAAATAATTTTTCGTTGGCATCACGGAGGCTTTGCGGATCATTAACAACCAATACGCCTTTTGCCTGTGCTTGTTCGAGCAAGTAGGTGCTATAAATATATTCCATATCAAACGGCGGATCTTTGCGCATCAATATGGCATCCAGCGACTCCAGCGGTGCAATTTGCGCATCCCCTAACTGAAACCAGTCATGCGGATCGTCTTGCACTGTTAAGGTCGCCATCGACGCCAGCACCTGACCATCGCGCAAAAACACATCGGATTGCTGCATATAATAAATTTGCCAACCGCGTGCCTGAGCAGCTAACAACATGGCAAGGCTACTGTCTTTTTTGGTGTTAATGGCCGAAATCGGATCCATCACGATGCCAATACGTCGGGTCATGGGCTACTGATTCCTATTAAATCCAGGGGCCATTGTACCGTATCGTTCACGGCAAATTATCGTTAACACAATGCCTGCCGGTGATCGGCAACTCTACATGCAGGGCCTATATTCGCTATAATCGATGCATTTAAAATTTCGACCGAAAAGAGAACCTTCATGACTGAGCCTGCGGTGCCGGCAGCTACGCCAAAAACCTTTCAGGAACTGATTCTGCGCCTGCAGCAATATTGGGCAGAGCAGGGCTGTGTGTTATTACAGCCTTATGATATGG
>DASSWO010000043.1:0-8273 GCA_035704795.1 Methylophaga sp.
ATATATTCCATTTCTGGGGTAATGATTCCCTGACGGGCGTAGTGAATCTGTGTGACATTTTTGCCCGACTTGGCACGACGAGGCAGACGTCGATCGGCAAACAGCGGAATTTCAAACTCTTCTGTATCTTGTTCACGGGTAAATTTTGAAGTGAATTCGCTTAATTGTTCGGTATCACCACGGCCTTCGATCCAGGCACTGCGAATCGCCGGCAGTCCTTTTTCAATATCAATTCTGGCCAGCGGATCGGTGTAAATACCTGAAGTGTCATATACCAGCACCGGCTCATTTGGCGTGCCCGGCAGATTAGGATCACGATTCGGGGTGTCGGTCAGTTTGATTTCACGAAATGGCACGCGAATATCGTCACGGCTGCCGCGCACATAGACTTTTTCGCTGCCGGCTAGCGGCGCCGTGCTGATGCCGCTACGCTCACTGATATCAATAACTTTTGGATTGGCTGACATACGATTTCCCTCGCTTAAGATAAAAAAGCCGGGGAAATGAAATCGTTGCGCGTCAGCGAACAAGGGATTGGTGATACACGGCGGCTACAGTCAGACATCAACTTAACCGGAACACCGGCTTGTTTCCTACGGAGGTTCTAGCCTCTTCAGGTTCAACGGGTTTCATCTCAGCCCATCTGAAATCAGATGGGCACCCCGACAAGTGTTTTTTATCCTAAAGCAAAAGCAACCCGTGGTACAAGTGCCAATTTGCCAAGCGCTCATTTACCTTTAATATCCGTTACTTTTATGAGCTGAAAGATAAACAAGCCCTGAACACTCTGGCACAATGACTGATAAGTATTTAAAAAGACTGTCGTTATATGTCCCGCGAAAACCCACCCGAAAATGACGATTTTGCGCTATTCCGACAGGCAGTCAGTGATGCCGAACCTATCCATCACAACAAACGCGCCATTACCCCACAAGACTTGCCCAAAGCAGTGATTCGTAAACGCAGCCACGAAGGTGACCCTAATCGTTTAGCCGCTTTTTCCGACATGTTTGCCGATAATGACGTTGGTAATGAAGAATTTCTCGAATTTCGCCGTCCCGGTATTCAACACCGGCAATTTGCCAAACTGCGCACCGGTAAGATTCATATCGAAGCCGAACTGGATTTGCATGGCCTTACTGCCGAACGCGCTGAATTGACGTTGGCTGTGTTTTTAGCCGAGTGCCAGCAACAACAAATCGGCTGTGTAAGGGTTATTCATGGTAAAGGCTGGAGCTCCCGCGATAATCGTCCGGTTTTAAAAAGCAAAGTGAATTACTGGCTGCGACAAAGTGACGCAGTGTTAGCGTTTTGCAGTGCGACGATTGAGGATGGTGGCACCGGGGCTTTGTATATTTTGTTGAAGCGGCAGTATGAGAAATGATTATTGTTGGGTTTCGTAAATTCAATCTAACTTCATCCTACGCACGAAGAATAGGGTATTAAATGAAATTGAACTCTCACAATATTTTGAAAGCAGTGATAGAGACCAGAAATTATAGTCGGCATCTATACTGCTATTTTATCTGTCAAATTAGGTCTGAAATAACATAAAATTTGTGAATGGCAACATACAAGGTTGAGTTTATGAAACCCAACAAAATTAGTTTTTAAAACGAATGCCTCAAGCAGGGTAATTCAATAAGTTATCAAACTGTTGATCCGGTTGCGTTTTCAAAAACAGTTCTTCATCAAAACTTTCTGAATATGCAGCATTCAAAATAACAGATTCATATAACCAGAATATCTGCTGGTTATATTCGATCCGATATCGCCACTGATACTGATATTGCTGCCAGCCAGTAGTATCTTTCGGCAATTGGATAGGTGTTGCATCGGTATTCAGTTTGGTTTTAAATTCGACTATTTGCGTAGTTAAATTAAATCGAAAACGGTCTATCAAAAAATAGTTATCAACCAGCTGATATTGAAGTCTATTAGCCAACAAATCATCACCATGTTGATCGATAATTATCTCGCCATTAAATAACGATTTGGCAGGTGGAATCTTAATGGGATATCGGTTTGGCAGTGCATTTCGCGCCTGACTGTCTTGCTCAGACATTTGCGATTTATCCCATTGGCGGATAATGAGTTGCAGAATCAATTTGTTCATTATTGAGCAATTTAACGGCGTTTAGCGCACGCAGTTTTTACCGCCATTTTTTGCGCGATACATGGCATTATCAGCAGCGACAATGAGTTGTTCGGCATTGTCACCCTGCTCTGGATATAAGGCGACACCGATACTGGCAGACATTTCAACAGCCTGATTTTGCCAATAAAACGGTTGGTTGAGTGTATGACGAATTTTTTCCGCTACTGTCCAGGCTAACAATCGATTTTCGATATCATCTAACAACACCACAAATTCATCCCCACCAAATCGCACTACCGTGTCGGCATCACGCACACAATGACAAATCCGCATAGCTACATCTCTAAGCAACGCATCGCCGGCACTATGGCCCAGACTATCATTGGCTTGTTTAAATTTATCTAAATCAAGATATAAGACCGCAAGACCATGTTGCTCGCGGCGGGCGCGGGCTAAAGCCTGCAATAAACGATCATGGAATAATTGCCGGTTGGGTAAATCAGTAAGTGGATCATACAGGGCCATGTATTGTAGTCGTTCCAGCATTTGCTGACGCTCAAGCGCAGTGGTGATTTGCGCGGCGGTAAATTGCAATAAATCCTGTTGATTATCGCTCAGGTTTGCAGAGGACAACCGAAATAATATCAACCCTAACGCTTTATCTTTGACTTGCAGATTTATCGCGACTTCTGAAATTGAAGACTTAAAATTCGTAGGATCTAAAGTGACTAAAGAAGGTTGCCAATTGTCGTCACTCTTATAAATGATCTCCTGCCCTTGACTACAATGTAGGGCAATACACATATCTAAATCGGGAATTTGACTTTTTAGTAATTGATATAATTGCGGGTATATCGCCGTCAGCGTCAAATCACCATGGACAATTTCTGAAATCGCTAGCAGCGTTTCTTGCATCGCTTCGGCTTGTTTAATGCGACTGATATCGCGGGCGACACCTAAACGCAGCTGATGTTTGTCTGACCAGCTCGTTGACCACAATAAATAGACAACTTTGCCATCCTTATGGATATAGCGGTTTTCAAAATCCATCACCGCTTTATTGCGCATCACTTGTTCGATACTGCGATCCGTTTTGTCGCGATCTTCGGGATGCACAAACGCTATTAATTTTTTGCCAATCAGCTCTTCAGGTCGATAACCCAAAACCAGTTCTGCCCCCATGCTGGCATATTGAATCGTGCTATCCAGCTCAACTGCAAAAAAAGCGTCGAGCAACAGATCGATATCATCTGGTAATGGATTAAAAGAGATGCTTTTCATTACTGTCAGCAATCGGCAAACCTTAAAATGTAATGCCGTGATAATACTGGATTATGATGAGCGCCACCATAAACCACAGCGACCTTGCTGGCAAATAGTGGTTCAGTGGATTAAGGCCGCCAATCTTTTAAATCTCGCACTGCGTATTTAATGGCCCGCTGCCACGCCTGATCGGTATTACCACGAAAGTCGAAGGCTTTTTTCTTAATGAGGATACCGGTTTCAACATCTTTTACTTCTATATGCAACGTCGAAATCAAATGACTCATCCGAAATACATAAGGTGTCATAACTAGACCTGCGCCAAATTTCTCAGCCAGAGGTACTTCGCAGCCGTTACAGTTCACAACATTTTCTTCCGTTTGAAGCTTGGTAACAGCTTGTAAAGCCTCAGCATTATCGACGATGGAAAAAGCCGTTTTATCTTGCAGTTCGACACGAAGATGCTCACTGAATTTTTCAATTTTTCTGACATTATCTTTTTTATCGCCGGTAACCGAGCTATCACCGGTAATTTCGATATCCATAACCAGTGTTTGCATCTCATGTTTATCATAGGCGAATGCTGAGGCGCTGCTTAACGCAAAGATAAGCGCTGTAATCGTGCTGAAAAACGTTTTCGTAAAAGTCATATTAGCTCCTGTTATCGTTAGGTTAAACTTCTCTCCACCATAACATTTCCAGCCGGCGTGTTAAGGCGTATTTCACTTTAGATAGAAAGCTATTTGCCCGAAGCTGAACAAGTAAATTACTGAACGCGTTAATGACTGGGCTTGAAACGACCCGATTGCAGGAAAAACAGCGTTTGGCTTTGTACTTCGTCACTACTCATAATGAAAGGATGCGTTTGCCCGACCAGTAGAAAATCGCGCATCCCACCGAGTGTAGTTCGTTTTACCGATACCTTGCCATCATCATTGCCTGGAATAAGCATCGATAAAATCAGATTAATTGAGCGATTACCGGCAATAATACCCAGTTCAAAACGGGCAGGTCCAAGTTGATTTGGCAGCGTATCCACAGCAGTGCCAAGTTGTTGTCCGGCTGGACCATTGATCCAGCTAAACAAGCCAAAATTACCCAGCTTATCAACGACTTCACTACCTTGATTGGGAGGTGCCAGCATCACAACGCGGCCGATATTAATCTTTGCGTGTTCAGCAGCTAATTGCCGGACAATAATGCCGCCCAGAGAATGGGTTACAAAATTTATTGAGCCGGTTGGAAAACAATCCCGAATCGCCGGCACAACATAATCCGCTGCCAGCTTTTCGATTGGGTGGTGACGCGATGGATAATCAATATTGCAGACATCAAAACCATGATTCTGCAGATGCTCTGCCATCGAATGCATTGAACCGGCGCTGCGCGCCAGTCCATGCAACAAAGCCACTTGTTTATCAAAATCAGCGACTGCTGGCGACGCCAGCAGCCACCCCAAAATACCGATTAAAAAGTGGCTATGCCTCATCCTCAGCAGGCATAGTTCGTTTAAGGTGAACCGGTAACGATTTTTTGCGAATACGGATATTTATCATTTCCACCGCGACCGAGAATGCCATAGCAAAGTAGATGTAACCTTTTGGTATATGTTGACCCAGACCTTCAGCCATCAACGTAAAGCCGATTAGGATCAAAAAGCTCAGGGCAAGTATTTTAATCGTCGGATGTTCATCAACGAATTCACCAATGGCTTTCGCTGAAAACATCATCACGATAACCGCAACAATAATAGCAATCACCATGATACTTAGGTGATCAACGAGACCCACCGCTGTAATTACTGAGTCCAGAGAAAAGACGATATCGATAATCGCAATTTGCAAAATCACAGAGGCAAAGGTTGCGGTATAGACCATTTTTTCACCTGTCGCACCAACTTCGGCACCTTCCAGATTGTTGTGAATTTCATGGGTACTTTTAGCGAGCAGGAATAAGCCACCGCCGAGCAGTATAAGATCCCGTCCCGTGATCGTAAAATCAAATACTTCAAATAATGGCTGGGTCAAGCCCATGATCCACACCAACATAAACAACAATAAAATGCGGGTACCCATGGCAAAGCCCAGACCAATCATACGTGCCCGTTGTCGTTGCTCAGGCGGCAGTCGACTTACCAACACCGAAATAAAGATAATATTGTCGATACCAAGCACAATTTCTAACGCAGTCAGGGTTGCTAAAGCAATCCAGGCCTGCGGATCAGCCAGCCATTCCATTTTGAAACTCCTAAGTAACAAATAACCATATTCAATCAGTGGCCCCGGGCAATTGCAATATCCTGCCACAATTTATTTACGTGCTGTTCAACAGGCCTGAGATAACCAGCAACCAACATTACAGTTAAGGTGGTTAAAAAGCCATAGACACCCGGCGTCCAACCATAACTATGAATAAACGCTGGCTCGATCAAAGTCAGTCCAAACGACACCAGCATGCCCATTAAAAAGCCAACCACCGCACCAAATTTATTAGCCCGTTGCCAGTACAGGCCCAGCAAAACGACTGGTGATAATACAATCATACCCTGATAAGTCATCAATGCTAAAAACACCAGTTGGCCTTCTTTGACATAGGCCCCCACCAATGCCCCAACGCTCATCACAACCACCGACCAACGTGCTATTTTCAAAGCAGTTTGTTCGCTTATATTGCGATTTAACACCTGTGCAATATCGCCGGAAATCGCCGTCGACATGGCATTCAAAATACCGCTGACCGTGCCCAGACTCGCGGCCATAACGAGCACGGCAAAAAATGCCAGCGGCCAGACACCAGCCTCGCTATGAATCCAGAAAAGCGCTTGCTGGGGATTCTCCTGAGCAAAAGGTAAGGGATGTAACGACATGGCCAGTAAAAACAATAAAGCAAACGAAAATATTCCCAATACCGGCGCAAATAACACGGATTGTTTGATGGTGCGGATACTGTCAGCGGCAAACAGTTTGTTATAAACCCATGGCCACATAAAACCACCCAGGCCACTGGTGATGATGATGGCAGTCCAGTAATTCGGTGATACATCCCAGCCGGGACCGGGGAAAATCATCGCCTGCGGTGTTTCATTAAATAACCGATCCATCGCCGCGGTTAAACCGCCTAACTCGCTGTACAATACATAAATCAGCACCGCCGAACCAGCAATCATCATATACAGCCCCTGCACAATATTGGCGGTCACCACACTGCGCATGCCACCCAGCGCCACATAAAACACCACAACAAAAATACCAATAATCATGCCCAATAATGGGCTGATTAAACCGTCAGTAGCATAGTTAAATACATAACCAATGGTGTACCACTCCATTAATAACCACGGCACCGATAAGGCCACGCCGGCAAAACCGGTCAATACCCGCAGAAAGTCGCTTTGATAGCGCAGTCCCAGTAATTCCGATTGGGTGCGTAGCTGGTATTTTTTACCCCAGATAAAACTCCGCTCGGCCACCAGATACATGACCAGTAAGGTAATAATCCCATAGGGGATCACATACATGCCAATCATGCCAAAACTGACGGCAAACCCTGAAAAGACAGTATAGCCCGCGCCAACATACCAGGTGGCTAAAAAACCAAAGGTAATACCCAACACACCAATACTGTGATTAGCGGTAGCATAATCGTTTAAGGTCGAAACGCCCAACTGCCGGCGGTTTATCCAGATAATCAGCGCCAGGAATAACCCCAGCATCAGCATTGGAATCATGGTTTAGGCTCCACGGTCACATCAATATCCAATGCTCCTCCCCGGCTATCTGCCAAATACCAGCCAGCAAAAAATATCGCGGCAATCAACGCCAGACTGAGATGCCAAATCAGGGCAAATGGCAGACCCAACCAACGCGGTTCAATAGTGTTGGCCCACAAAAACACCGGCGGAAAAGTTGATAAAAACGTTGTTGATAAAATCAGTATCACAAATATAGCCGAACGACGGCGTGAGTGCGTTGATTTAGCAGACATGGACTGCTCCATTGCAGATGAATTAGCTGCTTACCTTAGCAAGCAATTACTTAATGTAAACAGGAAATTTGCCTGAAATTACAGATTCAGCAATAACCAATAAAAAGCCGGCAACAATCACTTGGATCGCAGCCGGCTGTGAGCTATCGTGTCGTTATTTTTTTCGATTGCGTCTGCAATTTTCGCCGAAATCAGACCAAAAACTGCACCTAAAATCGTTGAAAAGATGATGATCAGCACCGGATTACCAAGGCTGAGTGCCGTTGTGCTGGCAGCATCAGCTGTTTGCAAACCGTAGGCGGCTGTTGCTGCATAACCATAAACATTGGCAGGTACAACAGATAGCAAGTCAAAACGAGCAACAATAACCAGGGCAAATACCGTGACCGCAATATATATTGCTGGTCCCAATGCACCCGGTAAGCCTAATGGATTAGTCGTTGCCAGTAATAACGCAATGCCAGCAATCACCGCACCATAACTCATGCCAATAATAGTTTTTTGCAACGCTGCCATATCGGCACCGGTGTGAAAGAAACATCCCCAGGCGATAAACCCGGCCCAGACAGCGACAAATCCTGCCAGCGGCCCTAATGCCAGAAATGCCCAGATACCGCCTAATATAGCGATACTCAACGATAACGCAGTGATTTTAGACATAAAACTCTCTCGTTATGATTATTTAAGTTTTCACAAACTGATCACCTAAAAATCTTCACAGCCTGCCCGGTGAGCAGCTTGCCGGGTCGATAGTAGCCATATATGAATCACAAAGTAAACAAAATCGCACCAAAAGTGTGCAACTTTAAGTGGTATTTGTTGTCTCCGGGCGGACTGGTGTGAGACACCTTACAGAAAATGCTAGCGACGAGTTGTAATACTACCTCGACAATGTAACTGCCGAGACGATAAAACATTAGCCGACCCA
>DASSWO010000053.1:0-8740 GCA_035704795.1 Methylophaga sp.
TGGCAATCCCGTTGTTTGAAGAAACAGTGGAATGGGCCGGGGCGATTAACTCGGTTTTATTGGATAACCCACGTTTATTTGGTCAGTCGCTGTTATTGCGTGACAAAGCCTTAATGAAACGCCGCGCTCAGCTGGGCGGTATCCGCGTCGGTATTTTTGAAGAAGCCCACGATAAAGATGATGTGGTGCGCTTTTTAAAACGCGTCAATCAGACCTTGCTGAAGCTGGATGGCGATCCCAATGATCCGATTCATTTAAAAGCTTTTGATAAGGCGGGTTGTTTAGGTCATCGGGTGATTCGCACACCGGATGAGGTCGATATGATCCCCGACGAAGAATTCCCGGTGCTGATGGAATCGCATTTAGACGGTTGGGAATTTGCTGTTGAGGCCTGGGTACACAACGGCAAAATTCAGTTTTTGAATATTTCCGAGTATGTAACATTAGGTTATTCGGTGTTTGTACCGGCAACCCCGGACCTTGAACATTACCGGCCACAAATTGTTGAACAGATCGAAAAACTGATCAAAACCTTTGATATTGAATTTGGCTTTGTGCATCCCGAATATTTTGTCACCAGCGATGGTGAAATGTACTTTGGTGAAGTGGCTTACCGTCCGCCTGGTTTCAAAGTGTTTGAACTGTTAGAGCGGGCTTATGGTTTTAATGCTTACCAGGGTCTGATTCTGGCATTTGATCCGAAAACCACCGAGCAGGAAATTGCTGATTTCTTCCCGAAAGAAGTGGTTGATGCCAAAGGTCATGCCGGTTGTTTTGGTGTCTACCCACGTCGCCGCGTCGTTAGCAAATTAGAAATTCCTGAGGAAACCGAAGATCATCCTTACTTTGATTTTCATGAACTGACCACACCGCTCGAAGAAACCGTGACCAAGCGGACTGCCTTCGGAACGCACTGGGGTTTGGTATACTTTTTTGGCGACAATCCGGAAACCATGCGGGATTTGTTGAAACATCAGGAATCTTTGGATTTCTATGTTTGAGTAAAATTTTTACTCGCCAATAAAGTTAAGGAATCAGTTTGATTGAACCAATCACTGACAACAGCACTGAGCAGCAAGCACAGTTAACCGCTAAATTAACCGATGCCATCGACGTGCTGGCTAAAGCACAAGACTTTGCCAAGCCAACAAAAGTCAGGCGGGTATTTGATGCGGCACGGCGAATTCTTTATTTGCCCGATGGTTGTGCGCTAATCGAAGCTGTTGTGCCTGATATTGAAGCGGCAGGGGTGTTTAAAAACTCTGATTACGATCAGCCGCAGATCCTGATACCCGCATTAAGTACCGCCGCCTTAAAAAGTGCTGATGCTGATTCGCTGATTATCGAAGTGCTCAGTCAACTGCGTATGCTGGCGATTGCCAAAGAAGATTATTTGCATCCGGGGATCTCTGCGGAGCAAGCTCATAATTTTTTAAGGCAAGTATTAGCCGTTAATTTGCAGCGCATATTTACACCGCCCGATGAAGCGGAACGTGAGTTGCAAGGCCGCCTGGCACAGATCAGCCGGCATTTATTGCAGCATCTGGCAGAGCAAATCGGTTATCAACACATCATTGAACAACTGATTGATGAAATCTGGCGGATTCTGCAACAGCGGCCGATTCAGGTCGACAGCATTAAACATATGATCTTGCAGATCGCTATTTGCCGGCAAAACCCGGATATTGATTTAGGTAATAGCGGTCATGGCGCTGATCGGCTGATCAGCAGCTTATACGGACCGACGCAGGCCAGTCGTGAAGATCCGGGCTTTGAAATCTATTTACAGCGTTTGGAAGGCATGGATGTCTCCGCCCTGCAATTTGAGGCAACGGGTTGTGCCCGGGCGATGCACGATACCGGTTTGGTGTCGCCTTACCATGCGTTTTTAATACGTTACCTTGAGCAGCACAGCGATCATTTGTTGTCTGAAGCGCTGGGTTTATCCAGTACCGGCCGTGATTGCTTACTCAGTTACAGTGATTTAGTTCATGCGCTGATTGATTTTGCCGTGCATCCGGAAACGGCACAATCTGTCTATGGCCTCGCTTTGATGCTGGAACGTTGCATTTTGTATCAACCACCAGTGGCGCCTGCATTATGGCGACAATTGGCATTGCCACTGTCTGAAACGGCGGTACATCGCCTGGAAAGTTTGTATGGCAAACATCCGTCAGCAAGTGTCCGGCTGATGGAAGGTGTGTTGTGTGTTCTGGGTCAGCCTTTAGGGGTTGGTCAGGGTAATAATCCCACCTGCCAGTCAGCCAGAGCGATTTCTATGTGGGCTTACAATGACCCGGATTATTTGCTGCAGATGCTGGTTTGGGCAGCCCGTGATGATGAAGTTATTATGCATTTCGAAGGCCAGGCAATTTCATCAGTAGCCAGTCAATCGGGTGTCGCCAGCGAATTACCAATGGATTTAGATCCATTGTCATTATTATTAGTGCCGCATTTGGATCGCATCTATGGCGAAATGGGTCGCCGTTGTATTGATAGAGAAGGTGATCCACATCGTTGGATAAATCCTGAATTCCATGGCTGGTGGTGTGGTCGCGGCTTCAGTATTAATGTTGATGTAACCAACGGGCAGTTATTCCAGCTCGATGATTTTTTACGGCATTTTTATGCCAGTTATCATCCTTACTACAATGGCAATCAGCCGTTAATTCATCCTCAGCCAGCAGGGATTGCGGCAACTGATAGCGCATCACGTTTTATCGGTTGGCATGCCATCACGATTCTTAGGGTGTCTCTGGATCCACAAAAAGTCATGCGGGTGTATTTCTACAATCCCAATAATGACAGTGGCCAAAACTGGGGCGATGACGTAGTGGTGAGTACCGCAGGCAATTCTGAGCGTTTTGGCGAATCGTCACTGCCTTTTGAAGAGTTTGCTTCGCGCTTATATATATTCCATTCCGATCCACTGGAGCCGGGTGAATTGGCTTTGGTCAGTGATGCCGAATTACAAAGTGTGATTGATCGTGTACATCGAACTTGGGGGGCTAACCGTCTGCCGTTCGATGCCTCGCAGGACGAGGTATATCCAGACTAATTAAGGATAGCTCGACAAATTTTTCACGGTCAGCAGTTCATCTTCTGGTATTGGGTATTTAAGTCAATATCAAGGAATTTTTTATGATGCGTATTTCTGCTTTTGCTGCTTTGTTGTTGCTATCTTTTTCAAGTCATGCGGAAAGTCAGTGTCCGGCGTTTTTGGACTACGACCTGCCCAAGTTGCATTCTAAAGATACCGTTAATTTATGCGATGTCGCGGCGGAGAAACCGCTTTTGGTGATCAATACCGCCAGTCACTGTGGCTATACCAAGCAGTTTGAAGGTCTGGAAGCGCTACATCAAAAATATAAAGATCAGGGACTGATGGTGGTAGGTTTTGCCAGCAATGATTTCAATCAGGAAGCGCAAACCGAAGAAGAAGCCAATCGTGTCTGCCGGGAAAATTTCGGCGTGACATTTACTATGATTGCGCCCAGCTATGTCACTGGTCAGCGTGCTAACCCGATATTTCAGGAAATCAATCAACAGAGCAACGAGCCTGGCTGGAATTTCAGTAAATACTTGATCAATTCCGAAGGCAAAGTGGTTGCGGCGTTTCCCAGCAAAGTGGCACCTGAAAGTGACGAACTCAGCAAAGCGATTGAATCATTGCTTTAAGGGTTACTGAAGTGCAATGCGTTCTATGCATTGCGTAGCCGCCTGGAATCCAGCACGATAATAAGAAACACGGCTGGAAGCCTCTATGAACAGCGAGTTATCAACTTTTTATCTTTTACTGGTGGCGCTGGCGATCGGCTTATTGATCGGTGTTGAACGTGGCTGGCAGGAGCGTGATAGTCAAGACGGTCAGCGCATCGCCGGTGTTCGAACTTATGGACTGATTGGCCTATTGGGCGGCGTGCTCGGCGTATTGTCGGTGGATTTTGGTTCATTGATAATCGGCCTTGGGCTGATTGGTCTGTTTGTTTTATTAGGTGCTTTTTTTCTGGTCAAACAGATGCGTCAGGGCAACTGGAGCATTACCAGTCTGATCGCAGCGATTCTGGTGTATTTACTCGGTGCTTTGGCAGTTACAGGCCAGGCGATCATCGCGTCGTCTCTGGCGGTGGTGATGGTGTTACTGCTCAGTAACAAGCCGATATTGCATGGATGGATCAAAAAGCTCGAAGCTGGTGAGTTAAAAGCTGCCATCCAATTATTACTGATGTCGGTAGTGTTACTACCTGTGTTGCCGGATCAGGGCTATGGGCCTTGGCAAGTACTCAATCCGTATAAAATCTGGTGGATGGTAGTGCTGATTGCCAGCATCTCGTTTGTTGGCTATTTCGCTATGAAAATTGGCGGAGCCCGTCGGGGGATTTTATTTACCGGCTTGTTTGGTGGTCTTGCTTCATCAACCGCGGTCACGCTGCACTTATCAAAACTTGGCAAACAGGCCAGCGAAATCAGCTCGGTGATTGCCAGTGCCATCCTGATTGCCTGCGGCACCATGTATATCCGTATGTTGATTCTGGTGACCATTCTTAACAGTAGTCTGCTGCCTGATTTGTGGTTACCGATCACGGTGATGGCGGTTTTGACTTATTTACCGTCATTATTCTGGTGGCATCGTGATGGCCATCACATTGCAGGGCCTGTTTCGGCAATGTCGAATCCATTGGAAATTCGTACCGCATTGGGCTTTGGCTTATTACTGGCGGTGGTGATGTTTCTTGGCGTCTTTTTACGTGAAACGGTTGGCGATGCGGGTCTGCTGATTTTGTCGGCGGTATCAGGCATTGCTGATGTCGATGCCATTGTCTTGTCGCTGGTGGGCATGGCGGATTCGATTAACAGTCAATTATTTGTGCTGGGGTGTGTGATTGCTGCTGCGATGAATAATCTGCTCAAAGCTTTGATGGCTGGCCTGATTGGTGGTCGTGAACTGGCTATCAAAGCATCGCTGCCACTCGTTATCAGTGCAATAGTTGGCGTCACCCTGACGCTTATCCTGAATTTTTCGATTTAACGTCTTAACGGCTATGTTTTTTCTGCGGCCTAATAAATTAGTGTTTACTAATTTAGATAAATCTAATATATTGGTTCCAATGTTATAGAGGAAATGTGTATGCAGAAAATTTTGCCAGGCAGTCCAGCCACTGAGCACTTAGAAAAACATGCCCAGGCCGCTGCTGATTTACTAAAAAAAATGAGTAATCCGCACCGGCTGATGATTCTCTGCACGCTCGCAGCGGGTGAATTATCGGTGACAACACTCAACCAAAAAGTGTCGCTCAGCCAGTCGGCTTTATCACAACATTTGGCCAGCTTACGGCAAGCTGAGTTGGTACAAACCCGTAAAGACGGCCAGACCGTTTATTACCAATTACATGGCGATGCAGCGATTCAGGTAATTGCTGTATTGCAGCAAATTTATTGTCCTGACATGTCACAAAAATTGCCGTAAATATTCAAGCAGGAACAACATTATGACTAATAATATTAATGCCAATGAACTATTTAAACAGCACGCTCCAGAAGATTTATGTCTAGTGGATGTGCGGACGACGGCAGAGGTTCGGAGTGAAGCTTTGCCGGGCATTATTACCATGCCGCTGGATGAACTTGATGCCGATAAATTACAGGCGGTGATTGACCGCCGTTCGCAGGGTGATCAGCCCATATATTTGATATGTCAGTCAGGCAAACGGGCACAGTTAGCAGCTGATAAACTGGCCGGCAAATTGCGCCAGCCGTTGATTATTATTGAGGGCGGTATGAATGCCATCAAACAAACTGGCATCAGTTATTTGCAAACTCATCTGCCAATCATCAGCCTGGAGCGGCAGGTACGAATTGTTGCTGGTGCCTTGGTGTTCTTGGGAGTGATTTTAGGGCTTAGTTTACATAACGGATTTTTTGGTTTAAGTGCTGTTGTCGGAGCCGGGCTGATGTTTTCTGGTATTACCGATAGTTGCTCAATGGGCATATTGCTTGCCAAAGCGCCTTGGAACCGATGATCGGGACTGACCCATAATGTTGCTGTTAATAGGTATTTTAATAGGCCTGATGCTTAGCTTGACCGGCGCCGGTGGCTCTGTATTTGCAGTGCCTTTGCTGATCGTGATAGCCGGTCTGGATATTCATCAGGCAATCGGTTTATCGTTGCTGGCGATGGCCGCCAGTACAATTTTTGGCAGCATTCGCTCTAGCAAACGGCAGCAGGTGTTATGGCTGCCCACCATTATGTTGTCTGTTTCAGGGATGATTGTCATACCGGCGGGTCAATGGTTGGCGTCACAACTTTCAGAAACCTTATTGATAATCGGTTTCAGTGTGCTGGCGATGCTGATCGCAGTACGAATGTGGTACTTATCGGTGAGTCAGCCGGCAATGGCTGCAGTGACGCGGGGCAGTGATTTCATTGAGGCTGATGGTGACGGTTTGCTATGTCGATTCAGTGCAACCGGCCATTTCAAATGCGGCCACGCTGCATCAGCGGCTTATTTACTGGCGGCTTACTAGTCGGATTGTTGTCGGGTTTGTTCGGTGTCGGCTGTGGCTTTTTGATTGTGCCGCTGCTGTTATTTGTCAGTCAGGTCAACATGATGCAGGCGGTCAGTACTTCGCTGATTGTCATTAGTATTATCAGCAGTATCGGTTTTATAAGTCATGTTTTACTAAATTGGCACAGTGGCGCGGTATTGCCCGTTCTCTGGCTGTTCTGGATACTTGTTGGCGGAATAATCGGGATGTATTTGGGGCAAAAACTGACACCCAAAATTGCCAATGCCCGTTTGCAAAAAATATTTGCAGTAGGTCTCGCACTAATGGCAGTGATGATGGTGGTTTTTCATTTTTTTGTGCAGGAGTAGGGTCATGATTTTCAGACAGTTATTTGATAAAAACTCGAGCACTTATACCTATCTGGTGGGTGACGAAGACAGCCGCGAAGCCGTTTTGATTGATCCGGTCGTCGAAGAAACTGCCAGTTACTTGCGCCTGATTAACGAGTTAGATTTGCAATTAAAAATCGCGATGGATACGCACACCCACGCTGATCACATTACTGCGCTTGGCAAATTACGCGATGCCACCGGTTGTATCACTTTGATGGGCCAGCAGGCAGGTTCGGCCTGTGCCAGTGGCCAGTTTGTCAATCAGCAAATTATTGAAGTGGGCAAACTGTCGATCAAAGCGCTACACACGCCCGGTCATACCGACGATTCCTACAGTTTTTTGCTGGAAAATGATGGCCAAACCTACTTGTTCAGTGGTGATACCTTATTAATTCGTGGCACCGGACGCACTGATTTTCAAAATGGTAATGCATTAGATCAATATCACAGCTTGTTTGATGTGTTACTGAAGCTTCCGGATAACACTCGCGTGTATCCGGCGCACGATTACAAAGGTTGGATGGTCAGCACTATTATCGAGGAAAAACGTTATAACCCGCGTTTACAGGTAGCCGATAAGCTGCAATACAAGCAGATAATGGAAAATTTGAATCTGCCCAACCCGAAGCTGATGGATGTCGCCGTGCCGGCCAATCGCTCATGCGGCAATGTGCCAGTTCAAGGTTGATAATATTGGAATCAGAAAAATATTGGTACCGAGGGCGAGAATCGAACTCGCACTTCCGAAGAAACCGGATTTTGAATCCGGCGCGTCTACCAGTTCCGCCACCCCGGCAACCAAGCTGCGCATTATAACGATGCATTGCCGATTATGAAAGGCAGTTATGTCATTTTTTTGTCATACGCGCTATAAAAGGCGATTAAGCCTAACGATTTTTGTGGGTGCTCTGCTATGATCGCGCCATGCAACGTACCGACTTTCAGTTTGATTTACCTGATGAACTTATCGCCCAGTATCCTGCCACGCAGCGAGCCGCCAGCCGTCTGTTGACGCTGGATGGTAATGGCGGTGCTTTGAGTGATAAGCATTTTCCCGATTTAATCGATTTGCTTCATGCCGAGGATTTACTGGTATTTAACAATACCAAGGTGATCCCGGCGCGGCTGCTCGGTGAAAAAGAAACCGGCGGCAAAGTTGAAGTATTGATTGAGCGCTTGATGGAGAATAATCAGGCGCTGGCGCATATTCGGAGTAGTAAATCGCCGGCTGCTGGTCGCCGCCTTACCCTCGAAAATAGTATTCAGGTCGAGGTGATAGATCGCCGCGATAATCTGTTTTTAATTCAGTTTTTATCAGAACAACCTTTACTGGATCTTTTGCAGCAGTATGGCCGTATGCCGTTACCACCGTATATTGAACGCGAAGTGGATCAGGCTGATTTAGCTCGTTATCAAACAGTCTATGCCAAGCATATTGGTGCGGTGGCAGCGCCAACAGCCGGATTACATTTTGATGAGACCTTACTTGCAAGGATTGCCGATAAAGGCATCGAAACTGCTGAAGTCACATTACATGTTGGCGCTGGTACCTTTCAGCCGGTACGAGTTGATGATATTCGCACACATCAAATGCATGCGGAACGGATTGAAGTCAGTGACAGTGTTTGTCAGCAGGTAAAAGCGACGCAGCAACGTGGCGGACGCGTCATTGCTGTCGGCACCACCAGCGTCCGGGCATTAGAAAGCGCTTCGCAAAAAGCTGATATCCAGCCTTTTAGTGGTGAGACGGATATTTTTATCTATCCCGGTTATCAATTTAAAAGCGTTGATGCCATGATCACCAACTTTCATTTATCAGAATCAACCTTGTTAATGCTGGT
>DASSWO010000176.1:0-5986 GCA_035704795.1 Methylophaga sp.
GACCCGCTGATAATAGCCGGGCATTACAGCATCCAGTTTAGCCTGTCCTGCTGGTGTTAATTTGATTTCTATCTGGCGCCGATCATCAATAGCATGTTCACGGCTAATTAATTGCTCTTTTAGTAAGCCATCGAGCAAACCGGTCATCGTGGCTCGCGACACACCCGATTGGCTGGCAAGTTGCGACGGTGTTGCGCGTTTATCAGGCTCACGCATCAATAAAATAAGCACCCACCAGCGACTTTGTAAAAGATCATATTCTGCAAGATAGTGATTTAATGCCAAAGATAAATCGGTACCGACCTGCAATATTTTTAAAAACATCAGAACCGCTTTCACATCTGCCTGCGGATAACGCTCGGCAAAGCGACTGACAATTTCTTTATCGGGCAGATCTTTAAGCTGCAACATAGTAAGCGCCATTATAGTTAGCCAGCTAACTATGTCAACTGAAGATTCCTGCCACTTTCAGCGGTCTGCTATGCTAAACCTTTACAAATATTGAGAAACGCATGGCAAATCAGGCTGCACAATTGGGCCAGCAGCTCATACAGCACTGGCAACAATTTCAACATCAAAGCGAAAACCTACTGAACCGGGCGAGGGATCGCCATTTAAAGATAGGTATCAGCGGCTTTAGCGGCAGTGGCAAATCGACTTTTTTAACCAGTTTTATTCACCAGCTGAAATATTCTCACCATGCAGGCCTGGGTGGTTTTTTACCCGCTCGCGATGGCCGTTTATTAGCGATCGAATTGCAGCCCATTCCTGGTTTGCCATTATTTGATTATCAGGGGGGGATCGACGCGTTGGCTGCCCAACCTCCTCGCTGGCCAAATTCGACCCGGCAAATCAGTGGCGCCCGGTTACAGATCCGGTTTAAACAAAAAACGATGTGGTCCGGCATGCTCGGTGAACAGCGTCTGATGACCCTCGATATCCGTGATTACCCCGGTGAATGGTTGGTCGATTTACCCATGTTATCGTTGTCTTACCGCGACTGGTGCCTTGATACCGGCCGCTTAATGCAAAAAGCGCCTCGGGCCGATGTAGATCCTGGATTACTGACTGATTTAATAGCATTGGATCCAATGGTAAGCGCTGACAATGCGGTAATTGATGGTTTATTCAAACGTTATCAGCAGTTTTTACGTTTGTGCAAACAACAAGGATTAACACTGCTGCAGCCGGGACGAGCTTTGCTAGATGATAGCAGCCGATTGCCTGCCGTCCTGCCATTACTCAATTTACAGGCATATAGCCCGGCACAGTTGCAAAACGCGCCAGCCGATTCGTTGTACCGGCAGTTGCAAAGCCATTATCAGCAATATTTAAAACGATTGGTTAAACCGTTTTATCAGCAATTTTTTTCTGGCATCGATCGACAAGTGATGCTGATAGATGTCGTTAAAGCATTGAGTAACGGCAAAGCATGTTTCGACGATATGTTGATGGCTTACAGCCGGATTATTGATAGCTACCAACTTGGCACTCGTAACCGTCTGTTAGATCTATTGGCACCAAAAGTCGACAAGATACTGTTTCTGGCCTCAAAACCTGATCGCATCGTCATGCACCAACATGAAGCCATGCGCCAATTGATGGATGACATTATCAGCCGGATCACGCCGCAATCGGTCCGAAACCAAATTCAGATTGAAACCGAAATCGCTGCAGCCGTTCGCAGCAGCAGTGATCATCAGGATTTTCTGACCGCCACGCTTAATGATGGCCGGTTTGGCGAATTACGGCATCCGCCGATCCCGTCAGCGATTCCTGACAAGCTGCAGTGGCAGCAATTTAATAACTGGCAACCACCCGAATTACAGCCGCCACTGAATCCGGATTTATCAATGGGCGGCCGGTTAGCCCATATACGCATGGATAAAGTGCTGCGTGATTTGCTTGGAGATAAATTTCAGTGAGTGAACAAGATCCCTATTTCAAAGACAAGCCCCAAGATACGGTGATACCACCGCCGCTATCATCGGAAACATTTTTTACCACGCGCGACAGTTTATCGGCCAGCCTGCCGGATTCGGTAGAAGACGATTTTGCTATTGATATTCTGCCACCGGCCAAAAACACGCATCGTGGTTTAAAAGCCTGGTTTTTCAGTTTACTGACAGTATTAGTGGTCTGGCTCGGCTATGACTGGTGGCAGTTGATGCAACAATTGCTGACTGACAATCCTGTATTTGCCGGATTTTTTGCGGTATTGATGGTGATATTGTTAACCCTGTCGGCACAACAGTTATGGCTTGGCTGGCGTAGTCGCCGGCAAATGCAGCGGGTTGATTATTTAAGAAATGCCGCAGATCAAATGCGTAACGAACAAAGTCGGGGCCGCGCCGCCGACTGGTTAAAACAACTCGATAAACTCTATTCTGACAGCCCGCATGCAGCATCACTTGAGGCCATAACGGCGCAACTACCCGATTATTTGCATGATGGCGAGGTGGTGCAGCAAGTTGATGAACTGTTTTTTAGCAAACTGGATCAACAGGCAATGCAATTAATTCAACGTGACAGTGTGCATAGCGCTGTCCTGGTGGCCGTCAGCCAACTAGCGATTGTCGATACGTTGTGGGTCGTTTGGAAAACGCTGAAAATGGTTAACCAGATTCATCTGCATTACGGTGTACGGCTCGGACCAGTGGCACAATGGCGTTTAAATTTGCGAGTGTGCAAAGTGGCCTTATTGTCCTACAGCACGCAAGCCGGACTCACGTTAATGGCTGAAAAAACCAGCCTGGGTCTTAGCGGTAAAATCGCCGGTAGTGTCGCACAAGGTGTGGGTGTCGGTTTATATCAAGCGCGCATTGGCGTCAGCGCCATGCAACAAATCCGGCCGGTCACGTTTGCTGAAGGGACGCTGCCGAAAAACCGTTTTCTCAGTAATATCGTCAAAAGTTGTCTGGCTAAGTTACGCAGCAGTCAGTCAGCTGGCGTTGACTGATACAGACATCCCATTGCGGTCGCGTGCTTTAATTTGGTTATTAAACTTCATTTAAAGGGGTGGCATGATGGATAAGAAACAAGTGGATTGAAATGCAAACTTGAATAAGTTGCGATAACAATCGAAATCCCGGCTAATTTTTAGTACTGACCAGCCTTGGGCGAGGACGCAGAATGTTAATCAGTACGCGTTTTTTCGCGAATCAAATAGCGATTTTAGACAATTTTTGTCGGTTGGTTTTGTGCGGCAACGCACAGAATGAACCGCGTTCCAACGGTAAATTTTGATCTGTCACACACTTCCATTGGAAAGAATAGGTTTTTTCGGCAAATCTTTGTTATGTTGTTGATTGTGACAGGTCAAACTTGTTGTGAATAACGGAGGTTATATGAAACAAAAGTGGATTAGTTGGATCGCCCTGTGGGCGTTTATGGGTTTTATTACGCTGCCAGTACAGGCCGCAATGGTCACCACACCGGAAGTTTTGCATACACAACAATCTGAATATGATCGACAACAACTGGTTGAGTTGTTGGATCGCGAGGATGTGCAAAAACAACTGCTGGCTTACGGTGTTGCGCCAGAACAAGTAAAAGATCGGGTCAGTAAAATGACCGATACTGAAGTTGCCCAGTTAAATGATCAAATCGCAGATATGCCTGCAGGTGGTATTCTCGGTGCGATTTTGTTGATTTTTGTTATATTCGTAATTACCGATGTAATCGGTGCGACTGACATCTTCTCATTTATTCATCCGGTCAATTAATACAATCAGATCTATGTTGAATAATATTGTATGGACAAACACCCAGCTGAAGCTGGGTGTTTTTTTATTGGCTACACTGTTTTTATCCGCCTGCAGTCATACACCGCAAACCAATGCATTAGCAACTTCCGAGTTTGCAAAAGCCGCCGAAGAACTGGAATCAGTCCCCTTTTACCCCCAAACACAGTATCAATGCGGTCCGGCAGCTTTGGCAACGGTAATGCAATATCGTGGTGTGGAAATTCAACCTGACGATCTGGTCGATAAAATTTATATCCCGGAAAAACAAGGCAGCCTGCAAATCGAGATGGTCGCCGCCACCCGTGCACAAGGGCTGGTACCTTATGTCATCGAAACGGAATTGACAGCCATTCTGGCGCAAATAGAGGCTGGTCATCCTGTACTGGTCATGCAAAACCTGGCTTATCAATGGATGCCTTATTGGCATTATGCAGTCGTAGTCGGTTTTGATGTCGCCAACAATGAATTGATTCTGCGATCCGGTGAAACCAAACGCTGGCAAACCAGTTTTGCTGCTTTTGAACGCACCTGGGCGCGTAGTGATTACTGGGGACTGGTGATAGTACCTCCTGATATCTTACCTGCTAATCCATCGCTGGCACGCTGGATGCAGGCAGCCTACGATTTACAGCAAACCGGTCAAATAGAAACGGCAGAAATAGCCTATAAAACAGCGATTAAAAATTGGCCCGAAGCCGCCGGCCCGGGTGTTGCTTTGGCAAATCTCTATTTCGAACAGCAAGCCTTTAAAAAGGCCGATGCAGTTTATGCTGATTTGCTGACGGCAAATCCTGAGACAGCAGTGCTTTGGAACAACCGCGCTTACACTTTGCAAGCAATGGACTGCAATGTATCAGCACAGCAAGCGGCACAATGTGCGCTGCAACTGTCGCCGGAAGATGTCAATATTCAGTCAACCGTTAATGAAATTCAGCAAAACAGCGCCAGTAATGCAGCCAATTGTCCGGTCATCACTTGCACAAAATAACAATTAATTAGCTGTCGATTAATACCACGGTCAGATCGTCTTTAATATTGTCGCCTATTTTTTCAAATAAGGCCGTCATCAACAGATTAAGTGGTTGTCGGTTATTTTGCTGATTGCGCACCGCTAACCAATTGAGTAATTCTGCCTCAGCATCGATTGCCGGGTTATCCCGCATACATTCACTGAGACCGTCCGAAAACATCGCCAGCGACATATTATTATTAAATTTTAGCGTTATCGTTTTTTGGGTAAAATCTTGCCTTATATCCACCCCCAGGGGCATTAAACTTGAACGGATAGTTTGCTGCAAATTGCCCTCATCAAAAATTCGCAGTGCCGGCATCGCGGCATTCCAAACTGCCATCTCCCCAGTCTGCCGATTCAACTCCACCAGATTGGCCGTCATAAAGTGACCCGTGGGCAAATGCTCACACAATAAACGATTCAATCGGGCAAGAATATTGCCAGCGGCACTATTATTACGGGTTTCAGCTAAAAACTGGCTGCCAACCATCGGACTGGCCACTGCAGCGGTCAGGCCGTGACCGGTAAAGTCACCCAACAGAATAATATCCCGGCCATCCGGGGTGGTCGCTTTCAACACAATATCGCCGGAGGTTTGATCCAGCGGCGTTAAAAAATATTGGAACTTGGCATCATTGGCAGGTGCCAGTGATGCACGCACATGGTTGATAATTGCTTCAACAGTCCGACGTTCGTTGGCCAGCGTCAGGGCTTGCTGTTGAAGTAATATGCGATTTTCTTGCAATTCCAGATGATGGCTGACGCGGGCCACCAGACTGTACTCGCTGAGCGGTTTGCTGATGTAATCGCTGGCACCCATATCAAAACAATGTTCTTCGGTAAAAGTGTTGCTATCTGCACTGAGCATGATTATAGGTGTTTCAGTAAAGCGCGGCTGACGACGCAAATAACTGCATAATTCAAAGCCGGCACTGTTAGGCAACACAACATCCACAAAGATAAGATTTGGCTCGGCATGACAGCTATCTAAATGTTGGATGGCTGCCGAGGGGGTTTCAAAGAAATCCAACTTGTTGCGGCTGAATAAAACGGTCAAAGTTGCACAGGAAACGTCATCATCACTGACAATTAATATTTGTTTACCATTGATTTTGCGACGTTTTTCCGAAAAGCTGTTGAACAGACCATTTTGTACCTTAGAGCGATAGGTTTCGAGCAAAATTGCAATATTATTGGGAATACTGCCGGGGTCGCGTTTGTCCGGTGC
>DASSWO010000061.1:0-3587 GCA_035704795.1 Methylophaga sp.
TATTGAAGCTGCCAATGTGGTTATGCTGGTTCTCAATGCCCAGGAAGGCATTGTCGAACAGGATCTGCATTTAGCTGGTCTGATTATTGAAAGTGGCAGGGCCGTGGTCATTGCCGTTAATAAATGGGATGGACTGGAAAAGCAGGAACGTGAGTGGGTGGCCACCAATATTGAGCGGCGTATACCGTTTTTGAGTTTTGCCAAAACGCATTTTATCTCGGCGCTGCATGGCAGTGGTGTTGGCTTGTTACTCAAATCTGTCAAACAGGCGTATGGCTCGGCGTTGACAAAAATCCCAACGCCACGTTTAACCCGGGTTCTGGAAGATGCCGTAGCTGATCATCCACCGCCACTGGTCAATGGCCGGCGTATTAAATTCCGCTATGCGCATCTGGGCGGAAAAAATCCACCACGCATCATCATTCACGGCAACCAGACAGAGTCGACGCCGCAAAGTTATCGGCGTTATCTGGAAAATTATTTCCGCACTGCGTTAAAACTCCATGGCACGCCGGTAATGGTTGAGTTCAAGACCAGTGACAATCCATTTCGGGATAAACAACTTCAGCCGAGTCAGAAGCAACAGGAAAAACGTCAGCAAATCGCCCACCGGCAACGCAAAAAATAAACTTACAATAAACCCTGATCTTCGTTCATCAGGTTTTCCAGACTGCTCAGATGGTCACGAATTTTTTCGCGGTTGGCGAGTTTTTCCCGGGCGGCCGGTGGCAAGTCAGTAAATAAAATAACGCCTTTATCAATCAGGGTATAAATTAAATCCTCCAATACCCTGATTAAGGCCATATCGGAACTGGATAAAATGGTCCTGGCGGCATCAACATTACCATTCTGACCCAAAAAACGTAATAATTCCGGTGTGTTAGGTGACATAAATTCGCTGGCATCAGCTTGTGCTGTGTCAAACACGTTAATAATGTTTCCCTGAGAATCACGTTGTACATACGCCATATAGATTATTCCCTGTAATTATGCGATGTTATAAGCTAATGTTGAGATTAAGGGTGAATGACTTTACAGTAAAGTAAAAAACTGTGACACTCTTCACATTTTTCGTCCTGTAGCAATGGATTTAGATGGAAACCGAGTCAGTCATCAAGCTTAACGACAAAGCGCAATGGAATACGGGGCAGGGTCGCCAGACACTTGATGATCCGTTATTAGGCTGTTTGTTATTGCTGGCTAAAATGCTTAACAAGCCGCACAGTGCCGACTCACTGGTTGCCGGTCTGCCTCTGGTTGACAACAAGTTAAGCCCGGGTTTGTTCAGTCGCGCCGCTGAACGTGCCGGTTTATCGGCAAAAACAGTTAAACGTCCGCTACGCAAAATATCACCGCTTGTTTTACCTGCTGTCTTATTGCTGGATAACACCACAGCCTGCATTCTGACGGCTGTTAAAGGCAAAACGGCAACGGTTATTTTCCCTGAAACAGGCAGCGGTGAAACCGACGTTAATATCAGCGAACTGGAAAAGCAATACAGCGGCTACGCGATCTTTATCAAGCCGGCGCATTATTTTGATAAACGCACCAAAACCACCTCAGTGCCACGGGCAGGACATTGGTTCTGGGGCACTATCATGCGCTTTTGGCCAATCTACAGCGAAGTATTTGTTGCCTCTATCTTAGTCAATTTATTCGCGCTGGCTTCACCATTATTTATTATGAATGTCTATGATCGGGTGGTACCGAATCATGCATTATCTACGCTGTGGGTGTTGGCAATTGGTGTGGCCACGGTATTTGTGTTTGATTTTTTGCTCAGGACATTGCGTGGCTACTTTATTGACATGGCTGGCAAGCGCGCTGATGTAATGTTGTCATCTACTATTTTTGAACGGGTGATGGGCATTAAAATGTCTGCCCGATCCAATTCGGTAGGTTCTTTTGCCAACAGCATGCAAGAGTTTGAGTCGTTTCGGGATTTCTTCACCTCTGCGACATTAACGACACTGATTGATTTACCGTTTGCGTTTTTGTTTATCGCCGTGATTTGGATGCTGGCTGGTAATCTTGCATTCATCCCACTGGCAGTGATCCCTATCACGCTTCTGATTAGCCTGATTATTCAAGTTCCGCTGGGGCGTACTGTTCAGGAGTTATTTCGCCATTCAGGACAGAAAAGTGCCACATTGATTGAAACATTAACGGGGTTGGAAACCATTAAAAGTATTGGCGCCGAAACGCCGATACAACGTAAATGGGAGCAAACTATTGGTTTTATAGCGAGACATAGCCAGCGTGCCCGGTTGCTATCCACAACAGCCATTAATTTAACCAGTTTTGTCCAGCAAATGACCACTATCGCGGTGGTGGTTTATGGCGTCTACCTGATTAGTGAAAATGAAATCACCATGGGCGCACTGATTGCCTGCACCATTCTGACGGGGCGTGCTTTGGCGCCTATGAGTCAGTTGGCGGCGATTCTGACCCGTTATCATCACTCCAAAGCGGCGCTTAGTTCGTTAAATTCAATGATGAATTTGCCGATTGAGCGGCCCAGTGGTCGTGAATTTTTGCATCGGCCAGCGTTTAAAGGCGGCATAGAGTTTAAAAACGTCAGTTTCCGCTATCCGGATCAACCGATGGATGCCTTGACCGGCGTCAGTTTTAAGATAAATCCAGGTGAAAAAGTCGCCGTGATTGGCCGTATCGGTTCGGGTAAAAGCTCAATAGAGAAGCTGTTACTGGGTTTATATGAACCGTCTGATGGTTCAATATTGTTGGATAACACAGATATACGACAGATTGATCCAGTCGATTTACGCCACAGTATGGGATATGCGCCGCAAGACGTCGTGTTATTTTTTGGGAGTATCCGCGACAACATTGCCATGGGGGCACCGTTTGCAGAAGATAACGCGGTGTTGCGCGCCGCTGAAATTGCAGGCGTCACTGATTTTGTCAATCGTCATCCCGCGGGGTTTGATATGCCCGTTGGCGAACGTGGTGAAGGTTTATCTGGAGGCCAGCGACAAAGTGTGGCGGTCGCCCGTGCGTTATTAACTGACCCCCAGGTTTTGGTACTGGATGAGCCTACAAATGCAATGGATAACAGTACCGAAGAGCGATTCAAAGCAAAACTTTCCGAAGTTATTAAAGATAAAACCCTGTTTCTGGTGACGCACCGGGCCTCACTGTTGAGTTTGGTGGATAGGATTTTAGTAATGGATCAAGGCCGTTTAGTCGCGGATGGTCCTCGAGAGCAAATTATGACGGCACTGAAAAGCGGTCATATCCGGGTATCAAAGGGCTAATTCATGGGATTGTTTAAGCGTACACATCCTGATGATGTTGAATTCATGTCTGAAGTCAGTTCGGCGACGATGGAATCGGCCCATCGTGGTGGCCATACACTGTTGATTCTGACGGTACTGTTTTTTATCTGTGCCGGTTGGTGGGCTAGTGTAACGGAAATTGATGAAGTCACCCGCGGTGAAGGTAAGGTCGTGCCATCCAGTCGTTTGCAAGTGGTGCAAAATCTGGAAGGTGGCATTATCAGCGAAATTCTGGTGGCTGAAGGCGAGCTTGTTGAAAAAGGTGAAGTGTTGATGAAAATTGACGACACC
>DASSWO010000246.1:0-14069 GCA_035704795.1 Methylophaga sp.
GATGATTACCAGTATAAGCACGGAAGAATTTGGCCAGCCAGGTGACTTTACTGCCATTACCATCCGCTTCAACTTTGACCCAGGATTTGTATTTGCTGACCGGCACGGCAGGGACATCAAAAGTATGGCCTTCGTAGTCAATTTGGCCAACGGTGCTCATTTCGTCGATTTGATACATATAGCTCATGCTGGCTTCATCGAATTTTTTCAGCGTTTCGTTGATAGTGCCGCCGCTTTTTAAGGTGAGTACCCGGGTGGCGCCAGCTTCATTACCGCCAGTAGCTTCAGTTGATTCGATAGCCGGATGCCATTTGTGCAGGCTGTCAAAATCTTTAATTGCCGCCCAAACTTTGGCGGGTTCAGCATTGATGATAATCGTTTCTTCAACTTCCAGACGGGAAGCACCATGGGCAAATGCCAAAGCCGGGACCAACAGCAGACCAGTCAGCAGGCCTTTGAATAAAGCGTTCATTATTTTTCCTTATCTTATATTTCATTGGGGTGCTGAAATTCAGCGGCCCTTAAACTACCACTGCTGACGACAAGCTGCTACGGGAAATTTTTATAAATCAATGGCCTTTTCCACCACGTTGCGTTGCAAATGCGGTGCGAAATAGCTGATAAATGCATAGCTGTAGCGGCGTAAATGGCTACCTTTACGAATGCCGATATGGGTGGTGCTGGGCTGAAATAAATCACTGGCATCAATGGCTTTCAGCGGTGCATCTTTGGCTGAATCAAACGCCATACTAGCGATGATGCCGATCCCCAGCCCCAATTCAACATAGGTTTTGATGACATCAGCATCGGTGGCAGTAAACACCACATTAGGCTTGAGGCCTTTATCGATAAATGATTGATCCTGTTGTGCACGGCCAGTAAAGCCCATTACGTAAGTCAAAATAGGATATGCGGCTATATCTGCCAGGGTGACTTTTTTTAACGATAATAAAGGATGATCTGGCGGTGTGATGATGCTGCGATTCCATTGATAGCAAGGCAGGATCGCCAGATTATCAAATTGTGATAAACCCTCGGTGGCAATCGCCATATCCACTTTACCAAGCGACGCCATTTCAGCAACTTCTGGAGGGGTGCCTTGCACCATATTTAAATGTACCTCAGGGTAATCGGCAGCGAACTGTTTGATTGCATGGGGCAGTGCATAGCGCGCTTGAGTATGCGTGGTACCTATAGACAGTGTGCCTTTTTGTTCATGACGACTGTCTGCTGCCAGCGCTTTCAGGTTTTCAACTTCTTGCATTACCCGCTCAGCCGTTGCCAAAACGGATTCACCGACTGAGGTGATGCCAGTCAGACGCTTACCGTGGCGTTCAAAAATTTGCAAACCCAGTTCGGTTTCCAGCGCCTGGATCTGATTACTGACGCCAGGCTGAGAAGCATACATAGCCTGCGCAGCAGCTGAAATACTTAATCCCTGCCGAGCAATTTCACGCACATATTTGAGTTGTTGCAGCTTCATGGCTTATCAATTTTGTTAAACAAGATAAACCAATATTATTTTTTTTATGAATATAAGGCAATGATTGGCCGAAACGATTAAATGCCTATTTCAGATTGTTGGTGAGAAGTGATTTTTGAATTTGCCGCAAGTTTCGGTTGGCAAACTTTTTCAACACAGTATTGCAATGCAAGTGTCATCAACCCTGGCTGTCCCAAAGCATAATATTCAGTGACATAGGGTAGAGGCGATGACTGCAGTTGCTGTGAGGGATTTTCTTGATTTGCAGCAGAATTTATCCCACCTGCTTGCAATAAACAAAAGGTCAAGAATCCTGAACTTAAAGCCGTTATTAGCAATAAACGGTGATAGGTTGTCATGTTCTTTGCCTCTACTGTTTTCACTTGATTGATTGTGACTTTCAGCGATCATCTGTGAAAGAAACGTGAATGATTTTTAGCGGGAATGAAATAATAACTTCCGGCGCTTAATAAGCAGAATGTTAGCTTTGCCAACCTCACAGTAATACGCAACAAAAATAATAAGCTATATAATTTTTTAGAATATAGATAGAAGCTATTAATGATTGTTAGAATATTACCAGCTGGTAAACTGCTGCCATTTCCAGGGTATTAAGGTCATATAAATGGAGTGGGGTTTTTTACTGGCGGGCTTGTTTGTCGGCATTATGGTCGGCATGACCGGTATTGGTGGTGGCTCGCTGATGACGCCCATTCTGATTTTTGGTTTTGGTATTCAGCCAGTGATTGCCGTAGGCACAGATTTACTGTTTGCTGCCGTCACTAAAGCCGGCGGTATTTGGGCCTATTGGCGACATGGTGTGGTGAACTGGCCAGTGGTTGCCAAGTTAGCAGCGGGTAGCTTGCCAGCAACATTATTGACCTTATGGTTTTTAAGTAGTGGCATCAGTGAAAGTAATCACGATGCGCTGATCACCAATGCGCTGGGTATCGCCTTGATCCTGACTTCCAGCGCGTTGTTGCTGAAGGGTTGGTTAGGCGGAATTATGCAGGCACAAGCCGGACATCCGTTGGTCAATGCTTTATATAAATTGCGTGAGGATCAGCAGCATAAAACCATTGCCACTATTGTCACCGGTATTGTGATTGGAGTCATGGTGACCTTGTCTTCAGTAGGCGCCGGCGCATTGGGTGCAGTCGCGTTGTTATTTCTATACCCACGCATGAAAGGCGTTGAAATTGTTGCTACCGATATTGCGCATGCCGTGCCACTGACATTGGTTGCAGGCTTAGGCCATTCAGCGGTTGGCACCGTTAATTGGGAATTATTAGGCTGGTTACTGGTTGGCTCTTTGCCGGGTATCTATATCGGCAGTCATTTGGGTATTCGGATCCCTGACAAGATAATGCGCACGGTATTGGCGGTGATTTTGATTGTAGTAGGTGTTAAATGTCTGATTTAAGTAAAGCATTAGATTTATCGATGTTTGGCTGTCCGGTGCACAAAACTAAGGCATTACAAGCAGCAGCGACTCTGGAAGCTGCTGAAACATTACGTATTAAACTTAATAATGACGCGGTTAATACAGTGGTAAAGCATCTTCAGGAAAACGGCTTTCAATGTCATGCTGATGCGCCTGACGTTATCACGACAATTGTAAAAGTAACTAAAAATGACTGAAATCAGTGAAAAATTACACATAAAAGTCGATGCGGCCATTGCGCTGCTGCAGGAAATTGCTGCCGATTATTCGCCAGCTATTTTGGCCACCAGTTATGGCGCAGAAGATATGGTACTCACCGATCTCATCTGTAAATATGCACCGGATATTGAAATTTTTACGCTTGATACCGGCCGTTTGCCCGAAGAAACCTATGAACTGATGCAGATCGTGAAAAACCATTATCAGCGTGATGTGCAGGTTTTTTATCCTGATACCGTCAGTATCGAGAATTTTGTCACACAAAATGGTCCCAACGCTTTTTATGACAGTGTTGAGCTACGTAAAACCTGCTGCGGTATTCGCAAAGTTGAACCACTACAGCGCGCCCTGGCGAATAAAAAAGCCTGGCTCACCGGTATGCGCCGTTCTCAATCGGTAACGCGAAATGAATTGCCTGTTTCAGAGTGGGACGATGCGCACAAGTTACAAAAATTCAGCCCGCTAACTGATTGGTCAAATGGTGAGGTCTGGAAATATATCCGCGCCTTTGATGTGCCGTATAACAAACTGCACGATGAAGGCTATGCCAGTATTGGCTGTGCACCTTGCACCCGGGCAATTACGCCAGGTGAAGATATCCGGGCAGGTCGTTGGTGGTGGGAAAACCCGGAAAATAAAGAATGTGGCCTGCACGTCAAAGCCAAATAACTTGAGAGCAATGATGACTGAAAAGAAATTAACCCATTTAAAGCAACTCGAAGCCGAGAGCATTCACATCATGCGGGAAGTTGCCGCTGAATTTGAAAACCCGGTGATGCTGTACTCTATCGGTAAAGATTCGGCGGTCATGCTGCATCTGGCGATGAAAGCATTTGCGCCGGGTAAGCCGCCGTTTCCGCTGATGCACATTGATACCACCTGGAAATTTCAGGAGATGATCAAATTTCGCGATCAGCGTGCCAAAGATTTAGGACTGGATCTGATTGTACATACCAATCAGGAAGGCAAAGAAGCGGGCATCAATCCATTTGACCATCCGCGCTATACCGACATCATGAAAACTGACGCTTTGAAACAGGCGCTCAGTAAGCATGGTTTTGATGCCGCTTTTGGTGGTGCGCGTCGTGATGAAGAAAAATCCCGCGCTAAAGAACGGGTTTATTCTTTCCGTGACAAAAATCATCGCTGGGATCCGAAAGCACAACGGCCAGAACTGTGGAACATCTATAACAGCAAGGTTAACAAAGGCGAAAGCATCCGGGTTTTCCCGCTGTCGAACTGGACTGAGCTGGATATCTGGCAGTACATCTACCTGGAACAAATTCCGATTGTGCCGTTGTACTACGCAGCAGAGCGGCCAGTTGTGGATTACAACGGTTTAACCATTATGGTTGATGACGATCGGATGCGTATACCTGAAGGGCAGCAAATCCGTATGGAAAAAGTCCGGTTCCGGACCTTAGGTTGTTATCCGCTGACTGGCGCCGTGAAATCAGATGCCGACACCTTGCCTGACATTATTCAGGAAATGTTGTTGACCACTACCTCCGAGCGCCAGGGCCGTGCCATTGACCACGATCAAGCGGGTTCAATGGAGAAGAAAAAACAAGAAGGTTACTTCTAATTTTTCCGGCAATACCCGCTGATTGATTTAAACCCAAAAATTTAATACCAGGCACAGACTATGGCATATGAAACAGATGCACTAATCGCTTCCGATATTGAGGCGTATCTGAAACAACATGAAAACAAAGAATTGCTGCGTTTTCTGACTTGCGGCAATGTCGATGATGGCAAAAGCACGCTGATTGGCCGCTTGTTGCATGATTCCAAGATGATCTATGAAGATCAGCTGGAAGCCGTCACTCGTGACAGCGCCAAATCAGGAACCACCGGAGATCAGGTAGATCTGGCATTGCTGGTCGATGGCTTGCAAGCCGAGCGCGAGCAGGGCATCACCATCGATGTGGCTTACCGTTATTTTTCGACCACTAAACGTAAATTTATTATTGCCGATACGCCCGGCCATGAGCAGTACACCCGTAATATGGCAACCGGAGCATCCACTTGTCAGTTGGCGGTAATTTTGATTGATGCCCGCCATGGCGTCCAAACGCAGACGCGCCGGCATAGTTTTATTGCCTCACTTTTGGGTATCAAACACGTTATTGTCGCCATCAATAAGATGGACTTGATGGATTACAGCGAACAGGTGTTTAACGATATTCGCAAAACCTACAGTGAATTTGCCCGCGAGCTGGAAATCGAAGACATTCACTTTGTGCCGATGTCGGCGCTGGATGGTGATAACGTCGTGAATCGCAGTGACAATATGTCTTGGTACGATGGGCAGACCATGATGGAGCTGCTTGAAAGCATCGAAATCAGTCAGGATGCCAACACTGAAGATCTAAGATTCCCGGTGCAGTTTGTTAACCGGCCGCACCTGAATTTCCGTGGGTATTGTGGCACTTTGTCGGCCGGGGTATTGAGACCGGGCGATGCCATTACCGTCTTACCTTCAGGCAAAGAAAGCACTATAAAATCAATTGTCACCTACGATGGCGAACTGGATTTTGCTGTGCCGGGTGAAGCGGTCACTGTGACCTTACGTGATGAAATTGATGTCAGCCGCGGCGATATGATTGTCCACCGGAATCATCAACCGCACGTATCCAGTCACTTTAAAGCGATGGTGGTTTGGATGACAGAGCAACCATTAGTTGCCAAAAAACAATACAGCATCAAAGTGGGCGTCGCTGATAGTACTGGTGTTATGACCAAGGTCGATCATCAGATCGACATCAACACTTTGCAACATAAAGAAGCCAATGTGCTGGGGCTGAATGAAATTGGATTGTGTGAATTTTCATTGAACAAGCCGGTGGTGTTTGATGCGTACAAACGCAATCGCCATACCGGTTCATTTATTGTTATTGATCGCTTAAGTAATGTAACGATTGGGGCTGGCATGATTACCGAAGCGGTTAACCATCAAGGTGAAACCGTTGGTAATAGCAATTTCTCGGAATTTGAGCTTGAGCTTAATGTCCTCATCCGCAAACATTTCCCGCATTGGGACTGCAAGGATCTGGGTAATCTGTTGGATTAAAAGATAGGCCGCCGAACAATAATGTGACAGGGTTCACATTATTGTTCGGCTGGCCGATGCGCGGTTTGTCTGTAAAAATTATAATTACTTTGAAAGTCATTTTTAATACGTATGTTTTTTTCTTTTAAGTTCTCTGAATTTATTGAAAACTTCCTGTTCTGAATTAAAAATCAGGATTTGTCTGATTCCCAGATCTATAAAGATTGGCTATTTTGTAATGCGGTTTAGAAAATTGTTTTTGCCGGAGGAATTATGAAACATCAACCAGACTTTCGTGAAGTAGGCTGTGGTGAATGTCTAAATGGAAGTTTGATGGGTTTTGATTTCACCATGGCTTTACAGCCAATTGTAAATACATCGACAAACAGCATCTGGGCGCATGAAGCTTTGGTTCGTGGTCTTAATAATGAACCCGCTGGCCATGTATTCAGTTTTGTGAACGACACTAATCGATATCGTTTTGATCAGGCATGCCGGGTTAAAGCCATAAAATTAGCGTCAGAGTTGGCTATTGATACCATGCTCAGTATCAATTTTATGCCCAATGCTGTTTACAAGCCGGAATTGTGTATTCGCACCACGCTGATGGCAGCGCAGCAGTATAACTTTCCCGTCGAACAAATCATTTTTGAGATCACCGAAGGTGAGAAAATCGAAGATTATGACCACTTAAAAGCCATCGTGCAGTATTACCAGCAATCAGGTTTTAAAACGGCGATTGATGATTTCGGCGCTGGTTATTCGGGTTTAAATATGCTGGCGGATATGCAAACCGATATCGTTAAATTGGATATGGCGTTGGTACGTAACATTGATACCGATAAAATTCGCCAGACCATTATCCGCGGCATCTTACAGGTATGTGCTGATTTAAATATTCGCATCATTGCTGAAGGAATTGAAAGTCGTGAAGAGTTAGTCACGCTTCAAGCAATGGGTATTGAATTGTTCCAGGGATATTACTTTGCCCGTCCTTCCTTTGAATCAGTAGCAGATATCGATCCGGCTTTATTTAATGCTTAGTGCTCGTTGAGCGCCAAACGCCATTTCTCCAACTTATCCTGAAACGACATCGCCGCATGTGCCGGGCTGGTAGAAGGTAACTGCTGCATAGAGATTCTGGCGGTCGTTTTTACATGACGCTGAAATAATTGTGCGGCTTTGCCGCCATTAAATAAAACTTTGGTAATCTTTGGATGCTGGCGGAAAAACGCCTCAAAGTCGTTTACTTCCAGACTGCTAGAATCAATATTACTGTCGAGACTGCCACGCCGCCGGCAACTGCGCAGCACATCCCATAAAGCAATATTTTCGTTTATCAGTGCCTGGCAGCGATTGGTATAGTCAAGGTCAGGCCAGTCAAAAATCTGCTGCATTATGGGCCAAAAGGCATTACGTGGATGCGCATAATATTGCTGTTGTTGCAGTGAGGCGATCCCCGGCATCGAGCCAATAATCAAAATTTGGGCTTTGGGCGCTGCCAGCCAGTCAAAACTTTGTGCCAGCGATTCTGACATTATTGATATAGATTATCGTCGTGACGGATCCAGCCATGAGGATGTTGGTTAGCCGGATCATGATGGGTCCAGTGCATAATGCCACCTTTGTCATTCCAGACATATTCACCGTATAAATCAACTTCATCACCGATCTGCAAATTAGCAACGCGTGGTGCCAAATCGATATTGTGAGCCACCATTAAAGTCAGTCCACTCGGTAATTCAACGATAAAACGCTGATGACGACTGCCATCGTTATCATCAGCCAGCAATTTAATGACTTCACCACTGACTTCTAACTGAACATCCGATTGGCGGTTATCAAATAAGCTTTCGGCAGTAACCGAATTAAGCGCCTTACGATCGACTTCTGCCTGATAAAAACTGCCAATAAAAAGAATGACAGCAAAGCCGAAGATCAACCAAACGCGCTGCATCATGCGTTTTTGTTTAGACATAACTATGCTCCATAAACATGCTGGCTAATATGCCATATTTTATAAAGGCAGATAGTGTGCCCCGATAAAATTTGCGAAGTGTTGCCGGTTTTTAATGAGATGCCCGTGTAAGGTTTGCGCAAATCCTCAGTTTCTAAACTTTTGCCGGCAATGATTGGCTTTCATATGAATGGTGTTGAATGTGTATAACGTCATTAGCAACGGCTGCTGATCCCGCGGTATCTGCTGCTATCTGTAGACCGGCTCAGCAGGCAGCGCTATATCGATATAGCTATTTATAATTTCCTGTTATAAGCCGCCACCGTTATAATGTCGCGTCCATTGAAACCGTTTAGAGATCTTAGATGTATCAATACGATAAGTATGATCAGGCAATGGTCGATCAGCGTGTCGCGCAGTATCGCGATCAAACTCGACGCTATTTAGCGGGTGAGTTAACTGAAGATCAATTCCGGCCGCTTCGCCTGGCCAATGGCCTGTATATTCAAATACATGCGCCCATGCTCCGTGTCGCTGTGCCTTACGGCATGATGTCTGCCAGACAGGTGCGTAAAATTGCTGATATTGCCCGGCGCTATGACCGTGGCTTTGTGCATTTCACTACGCGTACCAACTTTCAGTTGAACTGGCCGAAACTAGAAGATGTCCCCGATATTCTGGCGGAACTGGCGACCGTGCAAATGCATGCCATTCAAACCAGCGGTAACGATATTCGTAATACCACCACCGATCAATTGGCTGGTATCAATGCCGATGAGATAGAAGATCCACGGCCATGGGCAGAAATTATTCGTCAATGGTCAACATTCCATCCCGAATTTGCCTATCTGCCGCGTAAGTTCAAAATTGCCATTATCGCGACCAAAGAAGATCGCGCTGCGACACAGTTGCATGATATTGGCCTGCGTATGGTGAAAAACCATGAGAATGAAGTTGGCTTTGAAGTGCTAGTTGGCGGTGGTTTAGGTCGCACGCCGGTGATTGGTGTTCAAATTCGACCGTTCCTCAGAAAAGAAGATTTACTGTCTTATCTGGAAGCGATTCTGCGGGTGTATAACCGTCTGGGTCGTCGTGATAATAAATTCAAAGCACGCATTAAAATCACCGTTCGCGAACATGGCATTAACCACATCCGTGAATTGGTTGAAGCGGAATGGGTGCAAATGCGCAGTCAGCTGAAACTGGATCAAAAAGAAATCGATCGGGTTAAATCGCACTTTACTGAACCAGATTACGAAACCGATGCGGCCGCTGACACTAGCTTCGCGGAAATGCAGACGGAAGACAAAGAATTTGCACGTTGGGTTAAGCAAAATACGGTCGAACATAAAGTGCCGGGTTATCGTGCCGCCTATATTTCGTTGAAAAAACCCGGCGTGCCTCCAGGCGATATTACCTCAGAGCAACTGGAAGTGGTTGCTGATTTGGCGGATGAGTTCAGCTTTGGTGAAGTCCGTTCAACGCATACCCAGAATCTGATTCTGACGGATGTCAAACAAGGTGATCTGTATGCCTTGTGGTTGCGCTTGAATACGGAAGGGCTGGCTACGCCAAATATCAATACATTAGGCGATATTATCTGCTGTCCGGGTCTGGATTATTGTGGTCTGGCCAATGCCAAATCGATTCCGTTATCCAAGCAAATCATGCAACGGTTTGATGATCTCGATTACCTCAATGATCTGGGCGATATTAAGATCAAATTCTCCGGCTGCATGAATGGCTGTGCCCATCAGAGTGTGGGGCATATCGGGATTCTTGGCGTCGATAAAAAAGGCGAAGAATGGTATCAATTTACGCTTGGCGGTAGTTCAGAAGCCGATGCTTCTTTAGGCGAACGACTGGGTCGTGCCATACCTAAAGACGATGTTGTCGATACCGTGGGGCAGTTACTGGATACTTATGGCGAATTGCGCCATGAAGATGAAAGCTTTTTGGCTACCGTCCGTCGTTTAGGCATCGAACCATTTAAAGACCGGGTGTATGCAGATGCAAATAATTAAAGATCGCGAAATTGTCGAAGATAATTGGCAACATCTGGATGATGAAGCGCCGCTGACTAACGGTAATATCACGATTTCGTTAAATCGCTGGCAGGAACAGCATGAAACATTGGGCAAACACGAAGGTGGACTCGGTATTCGCTTATCTGGTGATGATCCTTTAGAGGAAATCGTCCCGGATTTAGCGCGCTTTCAACTGGTAGTGCTGATTTTCCCCGCATTTACTGATGGTCGTTGTTATTCGTATGCCAAATTACTGCGCGAACGTTATGGCTTTAAAGCAGAAATTCGCGCTCAGGGTGATGTACTTTACGATCAACTGTTTTATATGTCGCAATGTGGCATCAATAGCTTTGAATTGGCCAATCCGAATCGTCTGACCAATGCTCTGAAAGCGTTTGATCAGTTTACCGAAAGTTATCAGGCGACTGTGCTGCGGCCCGAACCGCTGTATCGTCGTCGCTAAGCGTCTTTAATCATGGCGGTTTATGCCATTGGTGATGTGCAGGGTTGTTTCGATGAGTTACTGAAACTACTCGACGCTCTGCAATTTGATCCTACGCAAGATCAAATCTGGCTGGCGGGCGATTTAGTTAATCGCGGGCCAAAGTCGGTGGATACCTTACGCTTTGTCAAAAATCTGGGCGATCGCGCTAAAGTCGTGCTGGGTAACCATGACCTGCATTTATTAGCGCAAGCATCCGGTATAACTGAATACCAGCATCGTCTGGATACCATTGATAGCGTTTTGCAAGCTGATGATCGTGAAGCATTACTGACCTGGTTACGCCATCAGCCCTTGTTTTATCATGATGCTGATATACAGTTTTCGATGGTGCATGCGGGTTTACCGCCAGAGTGGACAATCACCGAAGCACAACAGCGCGCTGCCGAAGTAGAAGCTGTGCTTCAGGGGGAAAACTGGCGGGACTTTTTCCAGCATATGTATGGCAATAAACCCAAAAACTGGTCGCCGGATTTGCAAGGATGGGACCGGCTGCGTTTTATCACCAATTGTTTTACCCGTCTGCGTTACTGTCATGAAGACGGTTCGCTGGCGTTAAAATTTAAGGGTGCGCCAAAAGACAAACCGGCCAAGCAAAAGCCGTGGTTTGAGATGCCAGGCAGAGCTTCTGCAGATGATCGCATTGTTTTTGGGCATTGGTCACAACTCGGTACCGGTCAGTATGGCAACGTATTTTCGTTGGACAGCGGCGCCGTTTGGGGCGAGCAATTAACGGCGGTACGCATTGATTCGCAACCTTATAGCTGGACAACGATTGAAGCTAGTCCGGAGGGTTTGCCAGCAGCCCGCAATAAAACCGCAGCCGACAAGCAACGCTGGTTATAAGCGCTTGTTAGGCTTTCATTTTTAAACACAGTACAATAGCTATACGCTTTTATCGGGATATTAAAAACATGAGCAATATCAAAACCTTTTCAGGTGATTTTTCGGCGCAGGGCATTCGGGTTGGTATCGTTGCCGGTCGTTTTAATGATTTTGTCGTCGATCATTTGATTAATGGTGCAGTGGATACTTTATTGCGTCACGGCGCCAAAGAAAAAGATATTGAAATTGCCCGCGTACCCGGTGCGGTAGAAATTCCATTGGCAGTCAAGCGCATGGGCAAAACCGGTAAATACGACGCTATTATCGCGCTGGGCGCGGTGATCCGTGGTGGTACACCGCATTTTGAATATGTTGCTGGGGAATGTTCTAAAGGTCTGGGTCAGTTGAATCTGGAATTGGATATGCCGATTGCTTTTGGTGTCTTGACTGTTGATACCATCGAGCAAGCCATTGAACGTGCCGGTACCAAAGCGGGCAATAAAGGTGCTGAAGCTGCCATGAGTACTATCGAAATGGTGAATGTATTACGTCAAATCGGAGCTGCAAAATAGTGGCAGCCGGCTTACCAAGAACACAGGCGCGACGGGCAGCCGTTCAGGCGCTTTATCAGGCTTTGGTGAATGATCAGGCACCGGATAAGGCTGAACTGGACTTTGTCACTGCAGAATACGCCAATAAAATCGACAAGAATTACTTTAAGCTGCTGGTCGATGGTGTTATCAAAAATATCGACGAAATCGATAGCGAACTGGGCCATGCCGTAGATCGCGATTTAAAAGCCGTCGATCCGGTGGAAGTCTCCGTACTGCGTCTCGCAGTGTTTGAATATATGCACAGACCCGATATTCCCTATCGTGTGGTGCTCAATGAAGCCGTTGAGCTTGCCAAATCATTTGGTGGTGAACAAGGCCATAAATACGTGAATGGGGTTCTCGATAAAATGGGTGCTCGTCTGCGTAACGTTGAATATCAGGCCGCTAAAGCCAAACGCGACGCCAAAAGAAGCTGACGGATACGCCAGCCGCAGTGAATCAAACATCTGAATTTTCGCTGATAAAAGCTTATTTCTCGGCATTAACAGCAGACCGTGAAGATGTGGTGTTGGGTATCGGCGATGATTGCGCCTTATTAAAGCCTCCCGCCGGGAAATTATTAGCGACATCGGTCGATACGCTTGTATCGGATGTGCATTTTTTTGCGGATGTGGATGCTTATCGACTCGGGCAAAAAGCGCTGGCGGTGAATTTAAGTGATTTAGCGGCGATGGGCGCAAATCCCGCCTGGTTTACACTGGCGTTAACGATACCGAGAGCCAACCCCGATTGGTTAAAAGCATTTTCGGCCGGGATCGCCGATTTGGCAAAACAACATGATTTGCAACTGGTCGGTGGTGACACCACCCGTGGCTCGTTGGCCATAACCATTCAGATCACAGGGTTCGTTGATGCTGATAACGCCTTTCGTCGTGATGCCGCCCAGCCGGGCGATAAGATTTATGTCAGCGGCACTTTGGGTGATGCTGGTGCCGGTTTGCTTTTAAAGCAGGGCAAATTGCCATTAGATAAGTTGACCGAAGCAGAACAGCAGTTTTTAGTGGATCGTTTGGAATTACCCACACCCAGAAATAGCTTAGCCAGTCAGCTGGTGGGGGAGATTCAATCGGCCATTGATATTTCTGACGGCCTGCTGGCGGATTTACAGCATATTTTAACAGCCAGTCAGGTCGGGGCGGTAATTGATACTACCGCTTTGCCGTTGTCATCAGCGTTACAAAAACTGCCGGTAGAACTGGCAAATAAATTGGCGATGACCGCCGGTGATGATTATGAGCTTTGCTTTACGGTATCACCGAATAAAGCTGCCGTGCTGGAAGCTGCACTGAACGGGCAGGTTACCTGTATTGGCGAAATTACTACATTAGCCGGATTAAAATTATTGCCTGAAAACGCTCAACAAAATCTGGATGTAACGCCCGGCTATGACCACTTCAGTTAAACCGACGTTTACTGAGATCCTTAAACGGCCTGCTGTATTTTTGGCCTGTGGCCTCGGCTCGGGTTTAATCCCAAAAGCGCCGGGCACTTTCGGCACGCTGGCGGCGATCCCGGTTTTTCTTTTGATGCAGCAATTGTCTTTGCTGAATTATCTATTACTGACCGCAGCGTTTTTTGTGTTCGGTATCTGGATTTCAACCCAGGCCATCAAAATATTCCATCGTGACGACCCGTCAGAAGTCGTCTGGGATGAAGTGGTCGGTTTTTTGATCACCATGATTGCTGCACCCACCTGCTGGCAATGGGTATTACTGGGCTTTGTGTTATTCCGAATTTTTGATATCTGGAAACCGTGGCCGGTTAGTCTTGCCGATCAAAAACTACATAGCGGCCTTGGCATTATGCTTGATGACGTCATTGCTGGTATCTACGCACTGATTGTGTTGCAACTAGTTGTTTATCTGATTTAAACCAACAGATATTTGCTGTCGAATAAATTCTGTGGCAAATTAAAAGTGCTTGATTTGGATAAGGATATTCAACAT
>DASSWO010000265.1:0-9029 GCA_035704795.1 Methylophaga sp.
CTGGATATTGCCCGTAGCTTTGATTTGGGCTATGGCGATATTGTTAACGCCAATCCAAATTTAGACGCATGGGTGCCCGGAGATAATCAACGTGTGATTGTACCTACCCGGTTTATTTTGCCAAATGCGCCGCGCCAGGGCATTGTCGTCAATATTCCAGAAATGCGTTTGTACTATTATCAGGCTAAACAGGTTGGCGAAGCACAGCGAGTAGTCACCCATCCGATAGGTATTGGTCGTGAAGGCCGTGATACGCCGCTGGGTAAACTGTCGATTATTCAGAAACGTAAAAACCCGAGTTGGACACCACCAGAGTCAGTACGCAAAGAGCATGCAGCTGCAGGTGATATTTTGCCTGCAGTAGTGCCGCCAGGCCCTGATAATCCTCTGGGTAGTCGCGCTATGCGTTTATCCAATCCAAGTTATCTGATACACGGTACCGACCGGCCCTATGGTGTTGGTTTACGGGTAAGTAGTGGTTGTATTCGGTTATATCCAGAAGATATTGAGAGTTTGTTCAGCAAAGTACCGGTGGGTACACAAGTTAATATCATCTACGCCCCGTTTAAAGTGGGGGTTAAAAATAATGAATTGTATATGGATGCCCACAAAACCCTGGATGATATGGATAAGCGTGGTAGTTACAATATGACACCAGTTGTTGCAGCTATGCTGGAAGTAAACGGTGATTTGCCTGAGGGTGATGCATGGACTAATGCTGAAAACATGGTGTTGAATGGCAAGGGTATCGTGCAAAAACTGGATGCACCGGAAGCGGATATCGCTGAAGATATTTGGTTTGTGCATGGTGGCACGGGACAGGGTATTGCGCAAAAAATGCATAGCGCTATAAAACATCTGCAATTGGAAAAGTGGTTCTGGCCATTGAGTGGTGGTTCGGTGGGCGAAATCGTGTTAGGCCCGTTTGAAAGTCGCGAACAAGCTGATGAAATGGCGCAAAAGATTTCGCAAGCGGCGGGCACGCCGGTATGGACAGCGCAATTACCTGAGTCTATGTTGTAAGTTCGTAAAAATGAAGTAAAAAAAAGCCGGGACTAGTCAGTCCCGGCTTTTTTAGTTTGTCTAGCTAGAAATCTAAAGCTTATTTGCTCATCGCTTTTTCAAACATGCGATCGATTTTTGCACAGCATTCGTCAACTTGTGCTTGTGCATCTTCAGCTGCTTTCTGTGCGTTCATGGCAGCCAATTCTGCATCAGTAGCAGTACGTTGAGCTGTGTCAGCAGTGCTTTGAGCATTACGAGCAGCAACCATTGCTGAATCAGCAGTTGATTGTGCTGTTTCAACAGATGATTTCAGTGCTTCCATTTCTTCTGTGTTAGCACATGCAGTCAGCATAACTAACGGCAGAGCAACTGCACCCAATTTAACTAATGATTTCATTTAAAACTCCTTGATTTTACGGTTAGGGGATTGGCATTTCCATTACTTATGGTTATACGAAAGCCTGTATATAAGCTAACAGGAAAAAAATTGACTGTCTATTCGATTCAATTGATTCTGCGAAACAGTGCAAATTGTTGCTATAATGGCGCGCGCCTATAGGTGATGTAACGGCCGAAAATCGGCCGAAAATGCTCATTCCCACGTTATTTGCTCTGGAAAAATCTGTCTATGCACCCAATGCTGAATATTGCCGTTCGCGCGGCACGTCAGGCTGGCTCGCTGATCTTGCGCTCGCTACAGCACGTTGAACACTTGGAAATTACCACTAAAGGACGTAATGATTATGTCTCTGATGTGGACCGTATGGCCGAACAAGAAATCATCGCCATTATTAAAAAAGCCTATCCCGATCATGCCATCATGGCAGAAGAATCTGGTGACAGTGGTGCAGATGACACTGTTTGGATCATCGATCCGCTGGATGGTACCACCAATTTTCTGCATGGCTTTCCACATTACTGCGTATCAATTGCTGTTCGCGTCAAAGGTCGCGTTGAACATGCGGTGATTTTTGATCCACTGCGTGATGAATTATTTACTGCAAGCCGGGGTTCAGGCGCTCAATTAAATGATCGTCGCCTGCGAGTGAGTAAGCGCAAAGACTTAAATGGTGCTTTGATAGCGACCGGTTTTCCTTTTAAGTATCCCCAGCATCATGCAGCCTATCTGGCCATGTTTGGTAATGTGCTGCCGAGAGTATCCGATCTTCGCCGCACCGGCAGTGCCGCTTTGGATTTAGCATATGTTGCTGCAAGCCGTGTCGATGGTTATTGGGAGATAGGTCTCGAAAACTGGGATTTGGCTGCGGGCTTACTGCTGGTGGAAGAAGCCGGTGGTACCGTTTCTGACTTTAGCGGCGGCGACCAATTATTCGACAAAGGCCACGTGATTGCTGCAGGTCTGAGTTTACATAAACATTTACAGGCAGCTGTCACGCCTTTTATTACCGATTCTCTGAAATAAGCGCCTGTTTTACAGGCATTTTTAACCTGTATGTTTATGCATACGCCATATAAATGAATTTTTATGACTGAATTTTCGAAAGACATCAGCAAGCTCCGCAACATCGCCATCATAGCCCACGTCGATCACGGTAAAACGACTTTGGTTGACCAATTACTGCGTCAATCAGGCACCTTCAGTGAACATGAAGAGATGCAAGACCGGGTTATGGACTCTAATGATTTAGAGCGTGAGCGGGGCATTACCATTCTCTCCAAAAATACGGCGATTCGCTGGAATGATTACCGTATTAACATCGTCGATACACCAGGCCATGCGGATTTTGGTGGTGAGGTTGAGCGCGTATTATCGATGGTCGATTCAGTACTGTTGTTAGTTGATTCATCAGAAGGCCCAATGCCGCAAACCCGCTTTGTTACCCAGAAAGCACTGGCCTTAGGTTTGAAACCGATTGTTGTTATCAACAAAATCGACAAACCAAGTGCCCGTCCAGGTTGGGTTTTGGATCAAACATTTGATCTGTTTGCTAATCTGGATGCGACCGATGAACAGTTAGACTTTGATGTGATTTATGCATCAGGCCTGAATGGTTTTGCTGGTATGGAAGACACTGTTCGTGATGGTGATATGACGCCGTTGTTTCAATTAGTCGTAGATAAAGTAAAACATCCAGCGGTTGATGCCGATGGTCCTTTCCGTATGCAAGTGTCTTCACTGGATTACAATAGCTATGTTGGCGTTATCGGTGTGGGCCGTATTGAACGGGGCCGCGTCAAAACCAACACGCCGGTAACGGTTATCGATCGTGAAGGTAAAAAACGTAATGGCCGCGTTATGCAGGTAATGGGCTTTATGGGCTTGAACCGTGAAGAAGTTGAAGAAGCATCGGCTGGCGATATTATTGCCTTTACAGGTCTTGATCCACTGAATATTTCCGATACTTTGTGTGATCCCAGTGCGGTTGAAGCGCTGCCACCATTGAGTGTTGATGAGCCCACGGTCACCATGACTTTCCAGGTCAACAATTCTCCGTTTGCCGGTAAAGAAGGTAAGTTTGTCACCACACGGCAAATTCGCGAGCGTTTGGATCGTGAGTTGATCCATAACGTGGCCCTTAAAGTTGAACAACTGCCACAAGATCCCGATAAATTCCGGGTGTCTGGTCGCGGTGAACTGCATTTGTCAGTGCTTATCGAAAACATGCGCCGCGAAGGGTTCGAAATGGGCGTATCTCGCCCGGAAGTCATCATTCGTGAAAACGATGGTGTCAAAGAAGAGCCTTATGAATCAGTCACAATTGATGTGGAAGATACCCATCAAGGTACAGTCATGGAAAAAATGGGGACCCGCGGCGGTGAATTAAAAGATATGTCACCCGACGGTAAAGGCCGTGTGCGTCTGGATTTTATTATTCCATCTCGCGGTCTGATTGGTTTCCGTACCGAATTTTTAACCGCAACGCAGGGCACTGGTTTGATTTACAGCGTCTTCGATCACTACGCGCCATTAAAGCCCGGTACATTTGGCAAGCGCCAAAATGGTGTGTTGATTGCCAATGCAGTCGGTAAAGCGGTTGCTTTTGCGATTTTCAATCTGCAAGAACGTGGTCGGATGTTTATCGGTCATGGTGATGAAGTTTATGAAGGCATGGTGGTTGGTATTCACTCGCGTGATAACGATTTAGTGGTTAATGCACTGAAAGGTAAACAGCTGACCAACGTTCGTGCTTCGGGCACCGATGAAGCGATAGCGCTGGTTCCACCGATTCGTATGAGTCTTGAGCAAGCCCTGGAATTTATCGGTGACGATGAACTGCTGGAAGTTACACCTAAATCATTGCGAGTGCGCAAAAAATTATTGCTTGAACACGAGCGTAAAAAAGCCTCACGCGGTTAGTAGGTTAGCCGTTTCGCTGCATAAAAGGGTATTCTATCGGAATACCCTTTTTTTTGAGGTTAAACATGCGCATTTTAATTTTATTGGCGATAGGCTTATTGCTGTTTTTGATCTTTCGTAATTTACTGCGCAAGGTACGTAACGAGCGAAAAGCAAACCCCAGAGAAGAGCATATGGTCCGCTGCCAGCATTGTGGTTTGCATTTGTTACCACAAGAGGCGGTTCGCAAAGATCAGCAATATTATTGTAGTCAGGAACACCTTGAGGCCGATCAGAAATAATCCTGATGTTACACGCAGAATTGGGCTCCACTGTTGAACAAACGGAAACATCCTGGCGAGCGCTACGTTTTTTCTCGGCCTATCGGCTGTTTCTAGCATCAATTTTATTTTTTGTAGTTTATCTGCAGTTACCCCCGGACTTTCTCGGTAAAAAATATCCCGCGCTTTATCAAATAATCAGTCTCGGCTATTTGCTGTTATCCGTTTTGTTACTGATTTTCAGTAGCCGACAGTGGGGCGATTTTGTTACCCAATGCAGTATACAACTACTGATTGACATACTGGCACTGGCGTTGATTATTCATACCAGTGGCGGTTTACAGACCGGTTTGGGCGCGTTGTTAGTGGTGATTGTTGTCGCTGGTGGTGCCTTGATCCCCGGACGTATGGCGGCGTTTATTGCAGCTATCGCAACTTTAGCGGTGTTACTGGAAGCCAGCTATGGAAAAATAACCGGCGAGTCGATAACACATTTTGGTCAGGCCGGGATGCTCGGCGCCATATTTTTTATCACGGCTTTATTAGCGCAACTGGTCTCAGGGACCATGCAACGATCACAGACGCTGGCCGAACAGCGAGCAGCAGAGTTAAGCAAACTAGCAACATTAAATCAGCATATTATTAGCCGTATGCAGGTCGCCGTATTGGTCGTTGATGAATTTGGCCGGGTGAGTTTGCTCAATCAATCGGCTCAGCGTTTATTGGGCCTCGATGATTTGACGGCGGGTTTTAGTTTGAAACGTTATGTACCGACCCTCGCATTTCAATTAGAACAATGGCAACAATATATTCCGGATACATTTAAACCATTTCAGGCACGGGCTGATTTGCCCGAATTACTGGCCAGGGCGACGCGCTTGGATTCTGGGGAAATTTTATTATTTATTGAAAATACCTCGGAGGTGGCACAACAGGCGCAGCAACTGAAATTAGCTTCGCTGGGGCGCTTAACTGCCAGCATCGCCCATGAGATTCGTAATCCTCTGGCAGCTATCAGCCATGCCGGTGAGTTATTGGCTGAGCAACGCGAAGATGATAAGGCCATTGGTAAATTGACCGGTATTATTCAACGGCACAGCAGCCGTATGAACACGATTATCGAAACCATCTTACAGATGAGCCGGCGTAAGTCAGTAGAACCTCAGGTTATTGTACTGGTCGGATGGCTGGATAAATTCAGAGAGGAATTTACTGAGACAAAACAACTGTCAACCGAGAAGATTGAGTTTGATATTCGTGCGCCTTTGGCACGGATCTGGACCGATGCTCAGCAGTTGCATCAGGTAATGTGGAATTTGTTGGAAAATGCCCTGCAACATGCCGATTTATCGGCAACCAGGCCATTACAGATCCGGGTTGATGTTCAGGCTGATGAAGTCATTATTGATGTTATTGATAACGGGCCTGGCGTCAGTGACAAAGCCTTGAAACATCTCTTTGAGCCGTTTTATTCTGCGAGGCAAGGCGGTACCGGTTTAGGATTATATTTAGCCAGAGAGCTTTGTCAGGCCAATGGCGCGAGGCTCAGTTATTTGCCGGAAACCAACTGCTGCTTTCGGATAAGTTACCCGTTACAACGAAGAGATATGATTCAATGAATGCACAAGCGCTGATTGTTGATGACGAAGCCGATATTTTGGAATTGCTGTCAATGACATTGGCGGCAATGGATATCGATTGCGTGGCCGCTGAAAATATTGCTCAAGCCAAACAGGTTTTGCAGCAACAGCCGTTTGATTTGTGTTTTACCGATATGCGTTTACCAGATGGCAATGGCATCGAATTGGTCACTTGGTTACAACAAAATAAGCCAGAACTGCCAGTTGCGGTGATAACCGCCCACGGTAATATGGATCTGGCAGTACAGGCATTAAAATCGGGCGCCTTTGATTTCGTCTCCAAACCAGTCAAATTAAGAGTTTTACGAGAATTGGTCGCCGCTGCACTGAAATTATCGCCAGCACGCCCCATTCACCAGGAACGTCGTTCACGCGACCGTTTGCTCGGTGATACTCAGGTGATGCGTGAATTACGTGGCAAAGTTTCCAAGTTGGCACGCAGTCAGGCACCTGTCTATATAAGTGGTGAGTCTGGTACTGGTAAAGAGTTGGTGGCACGTTTAATTCATGAACTGGGTGCACGCAACGATAAGAATTTTGTACCGGTCAACTGTGGTGCGATACCTGCTGAACTGGTGGAAAGTGAATTTTTTGGTCATAAAAAAGGTTCATTTACCGGCGCGGTGAGCGATAAACAAGGTCTGTTTCAGGCTGCGCATGGCGGTACCTTATTTTTGGATGAAGTGGCTGATCTGCCGTTGATGATGCAGGTAAAACTGCTACGCGCTATTCAGGAAAAAACCATCCGCCCGGTCGGCAGTTACGAAGAAATCAATGTTGATGTCCGTATCTTATCGGCAACGCATAAAGATTTAGCGACCTGCGTTAAAAACGGCAGTTTTCGGGAAGATTTGTTTTACAGGTTAAATGTCATCGAATTAAGAGTGCCGGCGCTGCGCCACCGGCAGGCTGATATTCCGTTGCTTGCCGAGCATATATTGCAGCGAATTGCTGCCAAAAATCAGCAGAAAAAACCCAAGCTTTCCACCAAAGCTCTGTTCATGCTGCAGCAGTACCAATTCCCGGGTAATGTCCGCGAACTGGAAAACATTCTGGAGCGTGCATTGACCTGGGCGGAGGGGGATGTTATTGAGATAAATGATTTAATATTGCCGGAGGCTGCCACTGTCAACTTATACTCACAAACAGTCGTCGCATCTGCAGAAACAGTGGTAGCCGGCGCGCCTGAAGATTTAGAGGCGCATTTGGAATCACAAGAACGCGCAATTATTCAACAAGCGCTGGAAGATACCCGTTGGAACCGTACGGCTGCAGCAAAAAAACTCGGCATCAGTTTCCGGGCATTACGTTACAAACTCAAAAAACTGGATATTGACTAATCATTACCCAGCCGGCGGAGGTTGCTGATGGCAATATTGTCAGGTAAGAACAGTTTCTGTTCGGTCATGGTCAGCTTTAAAGTGAGTTGAATCAGACTGCGTTGTGCATCAAGCGGGCAGGATTGCACTAACTGGCCGGCAACCTCACCCTCATCATTATTGATATCAGTGCCGGGCGCCGGTAAATCCGTTGTTGTCACTTCCCCGATAAACAACCGTCGTTTGGCCTCACCAAGATAATGCAGGCGAGCAACAACCTCCTGACCGGGGTAACATCCTTTACGAAAACTGACGCCACCTGCCAGATCCAGATTAACCTGTTGGGCGGTAAAACGCTCGCGCGATTCGGCAAAAACCATTGGATAACCGCCTTGCAGTAAAGCCTGTCGCCAACAGTGACTTGCCTGATGTTTTAACCCGGCATTTCGGAATTGTTCCAGTGTTGTATCGAGTTCCGCCTCGGGTATCAGTGCCAGTGCTGAATTTTCTCCGAGATGAAAAGCGAAGTTCAGGCAATACTTGGCATCAGATAATGTGATTAAAGCAAGATCGTTCAACTCAGTGATGGCAACCTTGCTGCGTAACTTGAACATATTCAGACGCTGTGACAGAAAGTCTGCCTGATCAGCCGGCAGTAACAGCACAAAATCATCGGCACGACGGACTAACCAGAATATTGCCAGTAAACGTCCTTTAGCCTGACAAAAACCATTTAACTGGGCCTGATCTGGGTGTGCGGCTTTGACATCATTGGTTAGCAGATTTTGTAAAAAACTTTCGGCATCATCACCTGATATCTGCACAGCTTGCCAGTCAGGCAAAACGGCAAAACCTGCTTGATCGCAGTCGATTGATTTATCCAGTTGCTGTTGCTGTTCACGCAAAACATTTAAAGCATCAGTCATCAGTTAAGCTCAGTTTATTAATGAAATGTTATTGTAACGGCTTCGCATTGGTAAACCCAAAACACTATGTCTGAAAATGTTGTTAATATTAAAATCAAACCCTCCAGACGTTTGCGCTATCTGGTTGTATTGATGCATCTGCTAGCTGTTTCGGCAGTCTGGCTGGCGAGTTTGCCAATTCAAATCAAGTTTTTATTAAGCATTATTTTAGTGTTTAGCGCTGCTTGTTATTGGTCTGCAATGTTGCGTTCTAAAGCCGATAACGAAGTATTGCAGTACTCGACGCTGGAAGGGTGGCGGTTATCAGCAGGTGATCAGCAGTTACAGCCAATTGAATTACAACAATGTTTTATCAGCCGGCCATTGGTGATTATTAATTTTCGTCAAGCAGACAAGCGCCAGTCCCGGTTGATTTTAAGCGATAGTGCAGAACACGATGCCCTCAGAAAGTTACGTATTTTGCTTCACCAAACCGTGTCTTAATAGCTCAGACCCGCAATAATCGTATTTTGGGCGGTAACTTTATTATCAGATTCGGGATAATCGAGATTAAAATGCAG
>DASSWO010000017.1:0-2769 GCA_035704795.1 Methylophaga sp.
CTTCTGTGTTGGGAGCATAACCATTGGCGAGTGCGAGAGCTGTTGTCAGTTGCATAAAAAAACTCCGACGATGTGAACATCATCGGAGTTTGATCTCTTTTGCCAGATCGTCAACTTTTTCTTAACTGATCGGCATTAGGCTTTTGCCGGCTTTTTTGATCTATCAACTGAATCCGTTAAAACGGTGTCTAAAATGTCGATATAGAAGTGTATGCAAAGTTTGTTTGACTGCCCTATGATGTCTGTAACCTGCTGATTGTTCAGCTGAAACATCGTTATCTGGAGTGCCCATGAGTTATGAACTCATCACCTCGTCGCTTTACTGGTTGTTAGCCAGCTTTTGGCTGGTGATTCTATTCTTATATTTACTCAATCTTCGCAAGCATCATACTTTCGGTGGTGCTGTCAGCGTGTTACTGATTATTCTGGCAATAGATGCCTTTCGTACGGTCTTTGAATCGGTTTATTTCGGCAGTTACTTCACCTCGTTTTACGGCTTTATCTCACCTGATATTTACAATCTGCTATCAGAACCAAAATTTTTGATTATTCCCAAGCTGGTCAATTTGCTGGCGGCTTGTTTGGTTCTGTTTTTATTGATCCGCCACTGGCTGCCTAAGCAAACTTATGAGCGGCAAAAACTCATCCACGATATCGCGGAGTCAGAAAAGCAATTACGCCTCGCCGTAGTTAATTCGCCATTGCCCACTTTTATCCATTGCGAAGACGGCCGGATATTGATGACCAGCCAATCGGTACACGATATTACCGGTTATCCGTTTGATGAAATGGATACGCTCGATAAGTGGCTAAAACTTGCCTATCGTGATCGGGCTGATGAAATGGCTGCGATAATCGCGCGCGAATACGACAGCAACCAGAAATTTCTCGGTGAGTTTATCATTCATACTCGTGATAATCAGCAGCGGATCTGGGCGTTTAATATCAGCCCATTAGGGCTTGATCGAGATGGCCGGGCGCTGCATTTAACGATTGCAAATGATATCACCGATATTCGTCAACAAGGCGCAGAAAATGTCCGAATGTTGCGTTTATTGGATGAGGCTCAGCAAATTGCCCATATGGGTAGTTGGGAACATGATCTGTCGACTGGCGAAATTATCTGGTCGGAAGAAACATGTCGGATTTATGGCTTTCAGCCGGATAACTACCCGAAAGATTTTGACGGCTTTATGGCGCAAGTTTATCCAGCGGATAGAACGTTATTAACAAAGGCCCTAAATACGCCGGCTGATAATGGTGAAATTGAAGCAGAATACCGGATCATTCGAGCCAACGATGGCCAAATCCGCTGGGTATTTGAACGAGGAAAACCGCAACTGAATGAGGCCGGTCAAGAAGTCTGCCGCATGGGTATGGTCTGTGATATTACTGAGCGAAAACGATTACTAGCGATTCGGGATCTGGAAGCCGATGTTTTGGAAGCAGTGACATCCAGTCTGCCGCTCAATGCCACTCTCGAAAAAGTGGTGCTGGGTATTGAAGGCCTGATGCCAGAAGCGATTGCCTCAATATTGCTATTGGATAGCAGTGGTAAGAGGATAGCGGAAAGTGTCGCACCAAATTTACCGGCGGTCTTCAGTCAAGCAATTGTTGGTGAGTCGATTGGCCCTAAAGTGGGTTCTTGTGGCACGGCTGCTTTTCTTAAACAAACCGTTATTGTCAGTGATATCGCAACTGATCCGCTGTGGGAAAATTATCGGGATTTGGCGTTAGCCCAAAATCTACTCGCCTGTTGGTCTGAGCCGGTTCTGGATGAAACTGACAGGGTGATTGCTACCTTTGCTATCTACCACCACATGATAAGTTTGCCTGATTCTGTCGATTTGGATGCCATCACACGGATTGCCCGGATCATTGCCGTGGCAATTTTAAAACATCGCAGCGAACAACGACTGCGTGACAGTGAACAGCGTTTTCGAAAAATCTTTGAGCAAGCCGCAACCGGTGTTGCCGTAACGACGTCACAAGGTCACTTTGTCCATGCCAATCATGCGTATTGCATGATGCTGGGTTATACCGAAGACGAGCTTAAAATGCTGAACTTTCGAACACTCACTCATCCCGACGATCGCCAACAAAATAGCCAGGATATACAAACGCTTCTGACAAGCGGAGAAGATAGCTGCATTGTCGAAAAACGTTATCTGAATAAGGCCGGCGAGACTATCTGGGCAAGACTCAGCGTGTCCGTTCAGCGTGATGATTACGGACAGCCAGAATTTTTAATAGCTATTACTGAAAACATCACCGATATAACACTCGCCGCGCAGCGACAAACTGAAGCAGAACGTTCGCTGAGTCAGCTGTTATCGAATTTGTCAGGTTTTGCTTATCGCTGCCTGTTTGATGAAAAGTGGACCATGCTCTACGTCAGCGATGCTTTTGAAAAGCTCACCGGCTACCCGCCCGAAGCGGTTTTAAACAATAACCAAATTGACTACTACAGCATTATCCATCCGGATGATCGGGCGCGGGTGGCGGCAGAAATACGGCACGCCAGTGATAATCTGCAAAATTTTCAGCTTGAATATCGTATTGTCCGAAAAGATGGTGATGAGCGTTGGGTACTGGAGCAGGGCTCTGATGTGCGTGACGAAAATGGCGATGTCATCGCCGTGGAAGGTTATATCACCGACATTACGCAGCAAAAAGCCATCGATGCACTGGTTCGGCAAAGTGAACAGCGCTTCCAACTGCTCTCTAAAGCTACCAATGATGCTCTTTGGGATTGGGATATGCGCACCG
>DASSWO010000023.1:0-8625 GCA_035704795.1 Methylophaga sp.
CCCGGATTGCACTGGGCATTGGCTTTATTGCCACAGGTATTGCACTGGTAATTGGCACTATTATTGGCGGTCTGATGGGCTACTTTTCCGGTATTGTCGATATTATCGGTATGCGACTGGTGGAGATTTTTGAAGCCATCCCGACTTTATTTTTATTGTTGTCATTTGTCGCTTTTTTCGGCCGTTCGATTTACATGATGATGGTGATTATCGGTATTACCGCCTGGTCCGGTTACGCCCGTTATGTGCGCGCTGAATTTCTGAAATTACGTCAGCAGGATTTTGTCCAGGCAGCTGTCGCCTGTGGTTTGCCACTGCGTTCAATTTTATTCCGGCATATGTTGCCCAACGGAATGGCACCCTTACTGGTAGCGACCAGTTTTGGTGTAGCGTCAGCCATTCTGGCGGAAGCGACCTTGAGCTTTCTGGGCCTGGGTTTAATTGACGATCCGTCCTGGGGGCAGTTGCTGAATCAGGCCGTGCAATCCTCTACTTTTAACTGGTGGCTGGCAGTGTTTCCGGGCGGCGCGATTTTTATGACGGTATTTGCCTACAACTTACTGGGTGAAGCGTTACGTGATGCCGTGGATCCCCACACTAACCGGAGCCGGCAAGCATGAAGCTGCTGGAAATAAATGACTTAAGCACTGATCTGGGTGGCGAAGGGCAGTGGCAACCGGTGGTCAAAAATATCAGCCTGACCATTGATTCAGGGCAAACCTATTGTTTGGTTGGTGAATCGGGTAGTGGTAAATCGGTGACGGCATTATCGATTATGGGCTTGTTGCCGGAAACAAAATTCCGCCATCCCTCAGGTAGTATCAAATTGTTTGCTGAAGACAGTGCCACAGGACTGGAATTACTGGGCGCGGACAATGCCGTGATGCGCAGCGTGCGAGGCAGTAAAGTCGCGATGATTTTTCAGGAGCCAATGACCTCACTGAACCCGGTGCAAACCATTGGCGAGCAATTGGATGAAGCATTACAGATTCATCGTCCGGATTGGTCAGTTGAGCAACGAAAAGATCGGATTTTAGCGGCGCTTAAAGAAGTCATGATACCGGAGCCGGAAAGCCGCATTAAAGAATACCCACACCGTTTATCCGGTGGCCAGCGGCAACGGGTGATGATTGCCATGGCGTTGATTTGTGAGCCGGCATTATTGATTGCCGATGAGCCGACCACAGCGCTGGATGTCACGGTTCAGGCCGAAATTCTTAAATTGATGGGCGATCTGCAAACGCGTTATGGCATGGGCATGTTGTTTATCACCCATGATTTTGGTGTGGTGGCTAAAATTGCCGATAAAGTTGGGGTGATGCGTCATGGTGAACTGGTCGAAACGGGCCTTACAGGTGATGTTTTACGTAATCCTCAACATCCATATACACAAAGTCTGATTGCGGCTTTGCCAGAAAGGTTACAACGACGACCATCACAACCCGAAAAAGCCCCTCAGAGCTTGTTGGAAGTTAATGATGTCGCCGTGCATTTTCCGGTGCGTCGCGGTTTATTACGCCGGGTAGTAGATCATTTTCGTGCCGTTGATGGTGTGTCATTTCAGGTAAATGCTGGAGAAATCGTCGCATTGGTCGGTGAATCTGGCTGTGGCAAAACCACGTTGGGCAGGGCGATTTTACGGCTACAAGAGGTTACTCATGGTCAGATAAAGCTTAATGGCCAGGATATTACCCATCTGTCAGCTAAAGAGATGCGGCCTTTGCGTCGGCAAATGCAGGTAGTATTTCAGGATCCGGGTTCCAGTCTTAATCCGCGCTTGCCGATTCATACATCATTGGTGGAACCTATGAGAGTACATGGTATTGGCACCAATGATACTGAGCGTACTGAACGGGCAGCGGCTTTTTTAGATCGGGTGGAAATGCCCACTGATAGTCTGTGGCGTTATCCGCATGAATTTTCGGGTGGTCAGCGCCAACGGTTAGCGATTGCCCGGGCATTGGTGTTAGAGCCCAAGTTTATTCTCTGTGATGAAATTACCTCGGCACTTGATGTATCAGTGCAGGCGGGCATTTTAAAATTGCTCCGACAACTGGTTGATGAAGAGAATATCGGTATGATGTTTATTACCCATAACATGGGCGTTGTCGATTATCTCGCAGATCGTATGCTGGTTATGCACAAAGCTAAATTTGTCGAAAGCGGTCAGACTGACAGTGTCATGCAGGCACCACAGTCGGATTACACTAAAACTTTGCTTGAGGCAGTCCCACGATTAGATGATGCTTATTTGGCTACGGTAACAGCGGCGAGAGCTTAGGCCAGATATTATCAAGAATTTTTGGTTGCGCTTGTGCTGTGGGATGTAAGCCGTCTGCCTGCATCATACCGTCACCATCATAAATATCATCAAGCATAAATGGCAGTAGGGCGATGTTATATTCAGATGCCAAACTAGTGTAAATATTACGAAAAGCAGTAGTGTAAGCCGTGCCATAGTTAGGTGGAATTTCAATGCCTAATAGCAATACTTTGGCATCCGGCTGAGCTAATGCGATCATCTCTGCCAGCCTTTGTTTAATGGCAGTCGGCTGAAAACCACGTAAACCATCATTGGCACCGAGAGCGATAATCACTACTTCTGGCTGATGTTGTATTAGTAACTCGGGCAACCGGCGCAAACCGCCATCAGTGGTTTCACCGCTAATGCTGGCGTTGATTACCTGTGATTTACCGGCCAAGCGCTGGCGCAGCAGATTGACCCAGCCTGCGTCCTTATCTATGCCATAGGCGGCGCTGAGGCTGTCACCCATCACCAATACTGAAGGCGGGGCATCGGCAAATGCCGGAGGCGACACCAACAAGTAGGTTAAAGTCAGTAAAGTAATGAACTTTTGTCGTATTTGATGGGTTCTCATATCCAGGTAAATATTCCAATTGAGGGACTAATGAATTCAGGGCTTGTATATCTTTCATATCCACCACTGCTGGAGGGTATTTTTGTGTCTGGTAAGGCGAATCAACAGCTTTTTGCTGGCCGCGAAACGCTGAAATACTGGGATGTATCTCACAAACGGTTCCCCTGGCACCTTGATAGGCGCCTTTTCAACTCACAACAGAGGTAGAGATGAAAGATAAACAAGCCCTTAATAGACCAACAAAAAGCACGGATGACTGCATGATTAATATTCAATCAGTTAATCATATGGTCACGCCCGGCGGTCAGCCGCTACAAATCTTGCAGGATGTAACAATGCAGATTCTGCGGGGTCAGTCGGCGGCAATTGTGGGTCGCAGTGGTTCAGGCAAAACTACTTTACTCGGTCTGATGGCTGGCCTTGATGTACCCAGCAGTGGGGCGATTTATCTGGATGGCGAGCAGATTAACTGCCTTAGCGAAGATGAACGTGCCCGGTTGCGGGCGGCCCGGGTTGGCTTTGTATTTCAATCATTTCAACTACTGCCATCATTAACAGCACTGGAAAATGTCTTGTTGCCATTGGAGTTGGCCGGTATTGAACATGCCCGCGATCATGCCATTGATTTATTGCGACAGGTGGGATTAGCTTCGCGAATGAACCATACGCCACGGCAATTATCGGGCGGCGAGCAGCAACGGGTAGCGATCGCCCGTGCTTTTGCGGTGACACCGCGGGTGTTATTTGCTGATGAGCCAACCGGTAATCTTGATAGTCAAACCGGGGCGGAAATCACCGATTTATTAATGACACTGAATAAACAGCAGGGCACGACTTTGGTAATGGTCACTCATGATGATCAATTGGCGGCACGTTGTGACCGGCAGTTTCATATTGATGCCGGCCGTGTGCAATCTCAATGATTAAAGCATTACAGCAAACCGCGATCCGCCGCGATTTACGATTGCGTCAAGTCAAAGTGATGCTGGCAGCGGTAATGATTGCTGTGGCCACGGTCGCCACCATCAATCTGTTTGCCGGGCATTTACAACAAACCCTGCTGCAAACAGCCAGCAGTTTTTTGGCTGCGGATAGGCAACTCATTGCCCGCAGCAGTCAACCAATTGTTGAGTCATTACAGCAAACCGCCAGCGAAATGGGACTGAAAACCAGCGAAATCAGCCAGTTTTCGACGATGTTAACGGCCAATGGTGCTTTTCAGTTGGTATCTGTGAAAGCGGTAGACAACGATTATCCGCTGCGTGGTCAAATTGAATGGCAGGCAACTTTTCAGGCGCCTAGACAAATGTTGCAGCAGGGGCCGGCACCGGGTGAAATCTGGTTAAACCCACGGCTATTACGGTTACTTGAGATTGCTGTTGGCGAACAAGTCACCGTTGGCGAAGCCAAATTGACAGTCAGTGGTTTGTTGTTGCGTGAACCAGACAGCAGTTTTACTTTGTCGGCTTTTGCACCGCGCGCCATGATGCATTTTGCTGATGTACCGGCAACCAATGTCATTCAGCCCGGCAGCCGGGTGCGGCATAAACTGTTACTGGCTGGTGATGAAAACCTGTTGAATGATTTTGAGAATACCGTTCAGTCTGAAATTGACAGTGGCGACTACCGCTGGCGCGATGCTCGTGACGGTGACAATCTTGGTGAGTCGCTTAATAAAGCGGAAAACTTCTTACTGCTGGGCGGCAGTTTGGCCGTTTTGCTGGCGGTGGTGGCAATTGCCGTTGCCAGTCGAGAATATGCTTTTCAGCAGCGTGATACCGTCGCCTTGTTAAAAACTTTAGGTTTGACCAGCAGCGCTATCCGCCGCTTATATGCCACGTGGTTGCTGCTATGGGGCTTATTGGCAACATTGGCGGGGTTATTAATTGCGGTACCTTTTGCCTGGTTATTGTCGGCGATGACTGCCCGGTTAATGGCACAGCCTTTAGCTTTTTCATTACAAATCTGGGCGTTATGGCCTGCATTGTTGACGGCTTTATTGGTGTTGTTTGCTTTTGCTTTACCGCCGATAGACCGGCTGCGAAAAACGCCGGCCATGCAGGTGTTGCGCAGTTTGCCGCAATTGGAAAAAGGCTTTTTGGTCAAGGATTTAGTGTTCTCAGGATTACTAGTTTTTGGCTTGTTATGGCTGTTTGCCGGTGAACTGAAGCTGGTGTTATCACTATTAGCCGGTCTTGCTGTCTTATTGGTTGTCTTATTGTTGTTTGGCTGGCTATTTGTCACCAGTGTCCGATCCTTTAAAGGTGGCAGCACGGCATGGCGTAGCGCTATTGTTGCTTTGCACCGTCATAAGCGAGCAACGCTGTCCCAATTGGCGGTGTTTGCCATGACTATGATGCTGGCGGCAACCTTAATTCTGGTGCGATCTTCGTTACTGGCTGACTGGCAGGCGCAGTTGCCCGAGGATGCCCCAAATCATTTCCTGGTCAATATTGCGCCGGAAACTGTTGATGATGTCGATAAATTTCTGGCCAGTGAACAATTACAACGCAGTCCGTTATATCCAATAGTACGAGGCAGGCTGACAGAGATTAACGACCAGCCGGCTAAAGAAGTGGCATTAAATCCTGATGATGATGAACTGCGCCGTGAACTCAATCTGACCGCAGCGGCAAGTTATGCCGATGATAATAAAATCATTGCGGGTCAGTGGTTTGCCGATGGCGAGACGGCAGGTTTATCAATCGAACAGTCAATGGCAGAATCCTTAGGGATTAAGCTTGGTGATAAATTGGGCTTTACCGCGGGGAGTGATAGCTTCAGTGCCAAGGTCACCAGTATTCGAAGTGTTCAGTGGGACAGCATGCAACCTAACTTTTTTGTTATGTTTCCGGTAAACGGTGCGATTAAGGATTTACCGGCCACTTACCTGTCCAGCTTTTATCTGGATCCCGGTAATAAAACGCTGTTGAATGATTTTGTCCGGCAATTCCCGACAGTGTCGGTGCTGGAAATTGATCATATCATCGAGCGTATTCAGGAGATTATTCAGCAGGTGACCCAGGCGGTAGAAGCAATTTTATTGCTGATTTTGCTGGCAGCACTGGCCGTAATGGTGGCGGTAGTCAGTGCAACGATGAGTGAACGTCAGCGAGAAGGTGCGTTATTACGAACATTGGGCGCGCAGCAAAAACTGTTGGTTAAAGCGACCATGCTGGAATTTGCCATGATTGGTCTGATGGCGGGTATATTAGGTGTACTGGCGGCAGAAGCGGCCGTCTGGGCTTTGCAATATCGGATGTTTGACGGTGAATTTCGCTGGCATTGGACGGTACTGATTATCTTGCCGTTGATTAGTAGTTTATTACTGGCTTTATTGGGCCGCTGGCAATTACGGCCAGTGCTGACGGTATCGCCGATGTTGTTACTGCGTCGATTGGAATAATGACTGATATTGCGTAGGCTAGGGATTACGCTAAAAAAGGGGACGAAAATGGACGACCAGTTTCACACGATGGAAAATTTGTTCATGCAATTAGGTTTGGATAATGATCCGCTGGCCATCCGGCGTTTTATTGAAATTCATCGCTTGCATGATCACGAAACCATCGAAAATGCACCGTTCTGGACGCCTGCTCAGGCGGCTTTCATCAATGAATGCCTCAGTGAGGATTCGGATTGGGCGGAAGTCGTCGATCAATTAAACAGCCAACTTCGCTTGTGAGTCTGCAAAAAGTCAAAGCCGCTAATAAGCTTTGCCTTATGATGCGCGCGAACAGTATTCTGAGAGAAAAAAATTGCGTATCTTCTTCCGCCGTTTAGGCCGTTATTTTCTGATTCTGTTAGCAGCACTGTTGCTGCTGAGTTTTCTGATGGTACTGCCTTTCAAATGGCTGAATCCTCCTGTCACAATGGTGATGGCGGAGCGCTGGTTATCATCAGAAGATGAATTTCAAATTCAAAAACACTGGCTGGATTGGGATGAAATACCCAAACATGCTGCTCTCGCAGTCGTAGCATCAGAAGATCAGCGTTTCCCTGAACATATAGGCTTTGATGTCGAGGCTATTCAGCAGGCACTTCAAGAGTGGGAACGCCGGGGTGAATTGCGCGGTGCCAGCACTATTAGCCAACAAGTGGCGCGCAATATGTATTTGTGGACTGGCCGCAGCTGGCTGCGTAAAGGTATTGAGGCCTGGTTTACGATTTTGATAGAGCTGCTATGGGGTAAACAACGAATTCTGGAGGTTTATCTTAATATTGCTGAATGGGGGCCGGGGGTGTTTGGTTTGCAGGCTGCCAGCGAATATCATTTTGGTAAACCTGCAGCCCAGTTATCAGCGATGCAGGCAGCATTATTGGCATCTACTTTGCCTAGTCCACTCCGATATGATCCGGCGCGTCCTGCTGATCATATTTATCAGCGCGCGGTCTGGAATCTTGAACAACAACGCCGTCTGGGCGGCCCGCAGTGGCTGGCCGATTTAAGATAGAAATGACTGAGACACAATCTTCAATTCTGACAAATATCTGGGCTGAATTAGCAGCGGCTGTTGATAAAAAAGACCATGCCTGGCGCACGCCGGTATTAGCAACCAGCAACAGAAACGGCCGGCCGGCAACCCGCACCGTGGTGCTGCGAGATGTTGATGCAGATAAATGGCAGTGTCAGTTCTATACCGACAAACGAAGTGCCAAATGTCAGCAAATACAGGCTGAGCCTACGGGCGAATTATTATTCTGGTGCCCAGATTTAAAATGGCAATTGCGAGCAGAAGTCGATTATCAATTACTAACTTCAGGGCAATTGGTTGAACAAGTCTGGCAAAAAATCGCGGCAACGCCAGCAGCTAATGATTATTTGTCGCTGCAACCGCCAGGCAGTGAATTGCATACGGCAACGAATGCCACAGCATATATCCCGAATTTAGCGGTGATTATTGCAACTATAAAACAAATCGACTGGTTGGCATTGACCGAGGCTGGACACCAGCGAGCATTGCTCAGCGTCAATAGTTTTCAGCGGCTGGTGCCTTGACCGTGCCGATTAGTTAACAGTGTGATCCATGACAGGGTTAGTTATATAGCTAACAACGTAAAATTCAACATTAATTAATCGGCATTTTTTTGCTGTTATCCAAAGAGGAAGCGTTATGAAAAGCAGATTAACCCTGATAACTGCATTGGCAGTCACCCTTATTTTGGCTGGGTGTCAAAGTTTCAATAAATCGACGGTCGGCGGCGCTGTTGGCGGTGTGGCGGGCGGTGTACTGGGATCTAATGTTGGCGACGGTACTGGTCGCACTGCAGCTATTATTGCCGGTTCTTTATTGGGCGCAGCCCTCGGCAGTCATATAGGTGCTGAAATGGATGAACTTGATCGCCGCCGTGCCAATGAGGCATTGGAAACTTATCCAACCGGCCGCACCAGCAGCTGGAATAATCCGGACACCGGTGCGCAATATAGTGTGACGCCAACCCGGACGTACGAAACGGATAGCAGACCCTGCCGTGAATATGAGATGGATGTTTATATCGACGGTCAGCGTGATGTTGTTAAAGGCAACGCGTGTCGAAACGCACAAGGTGAGTGGGTGAACCAGTAATTTTCAGACAATACTGATCCTTGAAAAAGCCGGCTTTTGCCTAATGCCGATCAGTTAAGAAAAAGTTGACGATCTGGCAAAAGAGATCAAACTCCGATGATGTTCACATCGTCGGAGTTTTTTTATGCAACTGACAACAGCTCTCGCACTCGCCAATGGTTATGCTCCCAACACAGAAG
>DASSWO010000156.1:0-2795 GCA_035704795.1 Methylophaga sp.
CTGCCGCTCTGGCCAGTGTAATTGGTATAAATCTAAATACGCAGTTTGTAACCGGGCCAAACTGTCATTAACCGCCAGATCAATATTGCTGGCATCAAAACGGCTATGGCCACCTCGAATATGCGGTACCCAATCAGGGCCGGGACCCGCCATTTTACTGGCCAGAATTAAATCATTACGCCGGCCACGTTGTTTCAACCAGTTACCAATGATAACTTCCGTCGCACCATAGGTTTCAGCCTTGGGAGGAATCGCATATAACTCAGCGGTATCAATAAAATTCACGCCTTGAGAAACGGCATAATCCAGTTGTTCAAAACCTTCAGCCTGACTGTTCTGCTCACCATAGGTCATGGTGCCGAGGCAGATTTCACTGACTTGTAAATCACTGTGGCCGAGACGATTAAATTTCATTGGTAACTACTCCGCTTTACCTGACTCAGAAACAAAATGACGCCCCGAGAGACGTCATTTGTATTGTATATTGGTCGGGACAACAGGATTTGAACCTGTGACCCCTTGCCCCCCAGGCAAGTGCGCTACCAGGCTGCGCCATGCCCCGACATAACTGGTTTTATGCGGCTTAAACGTAGCCGCTTTCAGGAAGCGACATCTTAGCAGATACCGTCACCTTGCTCTACTAATGTTTTGACAGGCGCTGCCAGGTGCTGACCACGGTATCAGGATTCAGTGAAATACTGCTGATACCACGATCCAGTAACCATTCTGCAAAATCGGGATGATCTGACGGCCCCTGACCACAGATGCCGACATATTTACCCGCATCACGGCAGGCATTGATCGCCATTTCCAGCAGGGCCAGTACCGCTGGATTACGTTCATCAAATGAACTTGCGACCAACGCCGAATCACGATCCAGTCCCAATGTTAATTGAGTCATATCGTTGGAACCAATCGAGAAGCCATCGAAGAATTCCAGGAATTCTTTGGCAAGTAACGCATTTGATGGCAGTTCGCACATCATGATCAAACGCAGACCGTTTTTGCCACGTTCCAAACCATTTTCTTTAAGCAGGTTAACCACTGATTCGGCTTCTGGCAGCGTACGAACAAACGGAATCATCAACTCAACATTGGTCAGGCCCATTTCATCACGAACCCGTTTCATCGCTTCGATTTCCAGCTTGAAGCATTCGGCAAAATCCGATGAGCTATAGCGTGATGCACCACGGAAACCAATCATCGGGTTTTCTTCATGCGGCTCAAACTGCGTGCCACCAATCAGATTGGCATATTCGTTAGATTTAAAATCTGACATGCGGACAATAACGTTCATCGGATAGAACGCTGCCGCAATAGTCGATACACCCTCAGCAATACGACTGATGTAAAACTCAACAGGATCGCCATAAGCCGTGGTGCGTTCTTTGATGATCTGCTGAATTTCAGCATCCATTTGCGACGGATCCATCAACGCTTTCGGATGGATCCCAATCATATTGTTGATAATGAATTCCAGCCGCGCCAGACCAACACCACGATGCGGCAACTGAGAAAAACTGAATGCCCGGTCAGGATTACCAACGTTCATCATGATTTTTAACGGTAATTCCGGCATTTCATCGAGAGATTCGACACGGTGTTCAAATTCGAGAATACCTTTGTAGATTTCACCGACATCGCCCTGAGCACAGGAAACGGTGACTTCGTCGCCCTCTTTGACTTTTTCGGTGGCATCACCACAACCAACGACTGCTGGGATCCCCAATTCACGAGCGATAATCGCCGCATGACAGGTACGACCACCACGATTGGTGATAATCGCTGAGGCGCGTTTCATGATCGGTTCCCAATCGGGATCAGTCATATCGGTCAGCAATACGTCACCAGGCTGGAATTTATCCATCTGATCCAAACTGCTAAGTACGCGAACTTTACCCTGACCAATTTTGCGGCCAATCGCCCGCCCGGTGACCAGAATTTCGCTTTGCTGTTTGAGTATAAATTGTTCGGTAACGTTTTTAGCCTGGCTTTGTACGGTTTCTGGCCGTGCCTGAACGATATAAATACGACCATCATTACCATCTTTAGCCCACTCGATATCCATCGGCCGCTGGTAATGACGCTCAATGGTCACGACCATTTTCGATAAGGCTTCAATTTCAGCATCGCTCAGGCAGAAATGCAGACGAGCCTCTTCTTCTACATCGACAATTTTAACCGGTGATTTGCTATCGCCTGAGTAAACCATTTGCAGCGCTTTCTGACCCAAAGTACGCCGTAATACTGCTGGCCGGCCAGCTTCCAAGGTGTTTTTATGTACGTAGAACTCGTCAGGATTTACCGCGCCTTGTACGACCATTTCACCCAGACCATAACTACCGGTGACGAATACCACATCACGGAAACCACTTTCAGTGTCCAAAGAAAATGCTACACCGGCACTGGCTAAATCTGAGCGGACCATTTTTTGGATACCGGCTGACAAAGCGACTTCGCTGTGATCAAAGCCCTGATGTTCACGATAGGCAATCGCGCGATCATTAAATAATGAGGCAAACACCTCACGAATAGCTTTTTTGATATTGGCAAGGCCAGCAACGTTCAAGAAGGTTTCTTGTTGTCCGGCAAATGACGCGTCCGGTAAGTCTTCCGCAGTTGCAGATGAACGTACAGCCCAGCTGGTTTCGGTTCCGTAATCTTTTTCCAGAGTCTGATAGGCTTCATCAATCGCCGCTTCCATTGCCGCAGGAAACGGAATACTCATAATCCATTCGCGGATTTGATGACCGGTTTTTTGCAGTGCTATGACATCTTCGATATCCAAGTCACGC
>DASSWO010000055.1:0-3973 GCA_035704795.1 Methylophaga sp.
AAAGCCAATCGTCGTTACCGCAATAACAAGCGGATCTCGGAGAGAAAATTCGATAGCATCATTAAAAAGCAGGCCAACAAGTCCTACTGGAATGGTGCCAAAACCAATGGCCCATGCTAAATTACTGTCGCCAACGGTTTGTCTTTGCTTTATGGAACTTAACCAATCACTGATTAATGTGCGCAGTTGTTGGCGGAAATAAAAGATAACCGCTATCAATGTGCCAATATGCACTGCGACATCAAATGCCAGTCCCTGATCTTCCCAGCCAGCAATGATAGGCAGCAAAATCAGATGCGCAGAACTGGAAATGGGCAGAAACTCAGTCAGTCCCTGTAAAACTGCCAGAGCAATAATTTGCAGAAAATCCATGAAATGGCTGGTCTCTTATAGTTGATGTAATAAAAGCATTGTATTTAGTAAGCCTTATATTATCCGGCTTCGTGTTAAAATTTGCGACTTGTCTTTTAAATAACATCCAATAAGGATTAGCTGAACCGCTATGTCAACCCGAATACGCGAAATCCCCTATAACTACACTTCATTCTCAGATCGCGAAATTGTCATTCGCTATATGGGTGAGCCGATGTGGGACATTCTGCAGCAATTGCGTGAACAGCGGAAAACCGGCCGCAGCGCTAAGATGCTGTTTGAAGTACTCGGGGATATGTGGGTGATTACACGTAATCCATTTATTCAAGATGATTTGGTCGAAAATAGCAAACGTTGGCAGTCGCTGCGTCATGCTTTACATCATCGCCTGGATCAAATTCGCAACCGCGCTACGCAGAATGAAAATCATCTGGCATTGCAGCTGGAGGCGGCCGCGCGTAAAGCGGTCGAAAAATTTGAACGGGATCTGCTGGCCACGGCTGAACGCCGCAAACTGGTCCTGCGAAAACTGAGCCGGACGACCAAACGACATAATATTAGGTTTGATGGCTTATCGCGGGTTAGTCATGTTACCGATGCAACTGACTGGCGGGTAGAGTTTCCACTGGCAGTCATTACGCCGGACACGGAAGCGGAAATGGCGGCAATTATTGCGGCTTGTATTGAATTGGGTCTGACAGTTATTCCGCGTGGGGGTGGTACCGGTTACACCGGTGGTGCGATTCCATTGACGGCTGACAGTGTGGTGATTAATACCGAAAAGCTGGAAGGGCTGGGCGCCGTTGAGTTTCGCCAATTACCCGGTCGTGATGATCAGGTGGCCACAGTACGTGTCGAAGCGGGCGTCGTGACCCGCCGGGTGTCTGATTTGGCTGGTAAAAACGGTTTGGTATTTGCCGTAGATCCAACTTCACAAGATGCCTCCACCATTGGCGGCAACGTTGCTATGAATGCCGGTGGTAAGAAAGCGGTCATGTGGGGCACTGCGCTCGATAATCTGGTGTCATGGAGAATGGTGACGCCTGACGCGACCTGGATGGAAGTCGAGCGTCTGAATCACAATATGGGCAAAATCCATGATATCGAAATGGCTGAATTTAAGATCAGTCGTTTCCAGCCCGATGGCAAAACACTACTCGAAGAGCCGGAAGTGATTCGGATCCCTGCGCGTGAATTACGCAAGCTGGGTCTCGGTAAAGATGTTACCAATAAATTCCTCGGTGGCCTGCCGGGCATTCAAAAAGAAGGCTGTGACGGCCTGATTACCTCATCGGTTTTTGTACTGCACCGGATGCCGGATTATATCCGCACCGTCTGTCTGGAATTTTTCGGCAATGACTTAAGTAAAGCAGTGCCAGCCATTGTTGAGACCAAAAATTATCTCGACAGCAACAAAAAGATCTTGCTGGCCGGTATGGAGCATCTTGACGAGCGCTACGTAAAAGCCGTTGATTACAGCACCAAAGCACCGCGTAGCGTCGCGCCAAAAATGGTGTTGCTGATTGATATTGTTGGCGATGATGAAAATGCCGTCGCCGAAGCCTGCTCAGAAGTTGTGCGTTTATCCAATGCCCGCGATGGCGAAGGTTTTGTTGCAGTCAGCCCCGAAGCACGGGCAAGATTCTGGGCAGATCGGGCGCGCACTGCGGCGATTGCCAAACACACCAATGCCTTCAAAATCAATGAAGACGTGGTCATTCCGCTGGAACGTTTATCGGAATATAACGACGGTATTGAGCGTATTAATATCGTCCAGTCGACCCGTAATAAGTTGCAAACTGCAGATGCGGTGCTGACCTATTTGCAAAGTCAGCCCAAAGAGCTGAAGCAAACGGCTAAAAAGCTTGATGACAGTGCCGAGAATGATGCCATTCTCCAGTCCAAAATTGATACAGCTTGTCAGCATTTACAGGTGGTGAAAGCCCGTTGGCAGCAAGTGCTCGACAGTCTCGACACAGCAGCGGTTGAGCTGGGTGATTTGCTGTCTGATGACGCTAAAGCCGCAGTGAACCAAGGCGATACCTTGTTCCGCGTGTTACAGCGCCGCGATCTGCGGATTTCTTATCGTCATGAAGTCGAAAAACCACTTAAAGAGTTATTCCAGGGCCAGGCTCTGGAAGCGCTGCGTAACCAGCTGGATGAAATTCACGCCGAGAACCGCTCCAGCCGTTTATTTGTTGCTACGCATATGCATGCCGGCGACGGTAATGTGCATACTAATATTCCGGTCAACTCCAACGACTATCAGATGATGCATGAAGCTGAGCGGATCGTAGATCAAGTAATGGCGCTGGCTGACAAACTGGGCGGTGTTATTTCGGGTGAGCATGGTATTGGTTTGACCAAAATGCAGTATTTGGACCAAGCCACCATTGACGCCTTTGCCGGCTACAAACAAAAAGTTGATCCGCATGGTCGTTTTAATGCCGGTAAATTACTGGCGGGCTCCGGATTAGAGAATGCTTACACACCCTCACTACGTTTGTTACAGCAGGAAGCGCTGATCCTGGAAGCCAGTGAGCTTGGCGAAATAAATAATGACATTAAGGATTGTCTGCGCTGCGGTAAATGCAAACCGGAATGTACTACTCACGTGCCACGCGCTAACTTATATTATTCGCCGCGGGACAAGATCCTCGGTACCGGTCTTATTATGGAGGCATTCCTCTATGAAGAGCAGACCCGGCGAGGTATTTCGGTACGACATTTTGATGAAATGAATGATGTCGCCGATCACTGCACCATTTGTCATCGTTGTCTGAATCCGTGTCCGGTGAATATCGACTTTGGTGATGTCACTATGAAAATGCGCGCCGTGCTGAAAAAGCAGGGCAAACGTAATTTCAGCGTTGGCACCCTGAGCGCGATGGCTTATCTGAATGCCAAAGATCCGCTGACCGTTAAATTGATGCATAAAACATTGGTGCAGATGGGCGCTAAGGCACAACGCCTGGCACACGGTGCAGCGAAATATATGGGTCTGCTGGCGAACAGCAAGAAAAAGCGACCATTACCGACCACCGGTAAAACGCCAATGCTGGAGCAGGTGGTGCATTTTGTTAAAAAACCGATGCCCGGTAATCTGCCGACGCAAACCACGCGTGGCATGTTGGGTCTTGAAGATGACAAGATGGTGCCGATCCTGCGGGACCCGCATAAGGTTAATGAAGAGTCCGATGCGGTATTTTATTTCCCGGGTTGTGGTTCTGAGCGGCTGTTCAGTCAGGTCGGTTTAGCGACGCTTGCGATGCTGTATGAAGTAGGCGCAGAGACGGTATTGCCACCGGGTTATCTGTGCTGTGGTTATCCGCAGGCATCGATTGGTGACGATCCCAAAGCGACATCGATTACCACTGCTAATCGGGTTTTATTCCATCGGGTTGCCAACACACTGAATTATATGGATATCAAGACCGTGATCGTGTCTTGCGGTACCTGTATGGATCAGCTACTGAAGTATGAATTTGAGCAGATTTTCCCGGGCTGCCGGTTGTTGGATATTCATGAATATCTGATGGAAAAAGGTGTCAAGATGGAAGGCGTTGACGGGGTGCAATATCTGTATCATGAGCCATGCCAT